>CAZAOL010000012.1:0-19857 GCA_964486785.1 uncultured Oscillospiraceae bacterium | reverse complement strand
CGGGCTTGCCGTTGGACATAATGTCCGCTTCCAGAGCAGCCACATTGCGGCTCTCGCCACTGCCAGGATTGGTAACGCTAACCACACAGGGGAAGGTCAGCTTTGCACCGCTGGGGAATTCCCATTCAAAGTAGCCTTCGCAGTCTGCGCCGGTCTTCCATGCCTTGTCGGCAATATAGTCGTTGCCGGTATCGCCGATGCAACGCTTGCCGGAAAGAGAGATGGTCAGGGCCTTGCCGGTTACCATGCGCTTCATCCAACCTTCGGCTTCCATGGGGCTCCACTCTTCCACGTTGCCGTCGATGGAAACAGAGAAGGTTTCCATTTCGGCGATGGTGCTTACCGCGCCGGAGCTGTCGCCAATCTTGAACTTGTTCTTAAAAACAGGGTACACGCCTTTCATTCATTTCACTCCTTCATATAGGTAATAGTAAGATTGATGATGAATTCAAACACACCATCTGCGCCCCGTCCCATAGGCACAGGGCCGGAGCCGGGATCGACAAAGGAAACTGTAGCACCGTCCATATCGGCGCTTGTGAGGCCGTAGAACAGCCCCCAGAGAGTCTGTGCCTGCTTTTCTGCAACAGCTTGGCTCTTTCCCCAGCGAAGCAGTAAGCGGACATACAGGGTGCTGTACCGGGTACAGTCAGCGCCGCCGAGGGCAATGTGTGTCCGGCCGGTAGGATTGCCGGGGTACACACCCAGAAAATGCTCTGCATTTGCATCGACAGCACCCAAGCGGATGCAACCGGCATAATCCGGTGCTTGTGCCTTGATCCAATTCTTCACCTGTTCAGTAATCATTTGCCTAACCTCGCTCTCAGCCTGAGATGGTATGTATCGAGCAAAAAGCTTTCATTTGCTCCACCGGGGAGCCAGGGAGAAAGCCAAAGACCTTGGGCATTGGGGTTGTTGACGGTTTGGAAGTTGTATTCCGGGTGGAAGTATAGCCGCCGGGCATAATCTGTATCACCTACACATAAGGAAGTAACAATTTCATCTTCCTGTACCGTTTGCTCTATTGCCCCTATTGATTCTTCCAGGGTGCCATCGTTGCGTGGCACCACTTGGGCCTTAACTACCTCGTCTTTTACTGCAGCCATTGTTTCCAATGCGGCATCCATAGCTTCACGGCGAAGGCTATCCAAAGCAGATAGATTTAGTTTCAGTTCAGCACGGGGCATATCACATCAGCTCCAACTTGGTATAATTCACCGTTCCGTCCGGATTGCGGCACTTTGTTCCCTTGTGGATGGCCCATTGGGTGCCGTAGATCTCCACAGTGCCTGCAAGCACATCTATTTCAGGCTTGATATCGCCGGTAAACAGCGCGGTGCCGCTTAACCGTACCAGCCGCCGTTCAGCATCCAACACCTGCCGTGGGGCATCCTGCCAGTTGCATTTGAGTTCGAGCATAGCAGCCACGACGGGAGCACAATCTTCGCCTTCACCTGCGGTCAAAACGACTTTGCAAGGGGTGTTGCACACTCCCGGTGGCACCAAGCACGGCCACATCAGGGAATCAGTCGGGTTGCAAGCCCCGACTGCCTCAACTGCTGCATGACTGCCTGGTTGGTGGTAACACCGCCCTGTGTTACCACCTTTGCCGCGTCAAAACTCATGCTCACGCCATTGATACCGTAGCTGGAAAGGGGGCTGTTCAGCAGATCACCGTAGGTGTACAGGAAAGAGACGTGCAAGCACACGGCTTTCTTAACCTTCTCCTGCTGAAATTTCGTCAGATTGTCAAAGCCAGCCTTACGAATACGCCCGTAGCAGAGAGCATCAACAGCATCGCTTGCCAACTCAAACAGTCCACTATCGACAACGGCTTCAGAGTTCCTAAGCCCCATATCGACATAGTCGTCAATGTTGGCATATGGTTTCATCAGGCCACCGCCTCGGTATCAGTATCCACGTAGATGCTGTCGATTGTGCCATCCTTGCCGTTGGGGAAGGTGAACACATCGGACAGTTCGCGCTCCTGATACAGGTAACCGTCGCCCTGAGTATGCGCACCGGGGGCGAAGTGATAGATGGAGCTGATCTTGGGCACCACCTTGGTAGTCATGGGAGTAGCCACCAGCACGTTGATCTTGTGGGCGCCCACAGCAGGAGTAAAGCCGCCTTCCTCGCCGTCGTAGTTGAAGGCATCATAGAAAGTCTCGTTGTCGATAACCTCCATGATGGTCACACCGTCGATATCGGTGATACGGGTCTCGATGCCGGTGCCGCCATCGCTGACCTGAGTGACCGAAATGTTGCGGGTGAACTCGGAAGACTGCTCCAGCAGGTCCATAATGAAGCTCTGGACGTACATGATCAGACCCTTATTCTTGTAGCGGCGCAGTTTACCAGCAGCCAGGATGGCTTTCAGCTTGCCAAAGACGTTCTCCTTGGTCCAGTCAGCGGCGGCAGTTTCGCTGTGATAGCCAGCGAGCTCCTTCGCCTTGATGGCAGTCTTGGAGAAGAACAGCGCGTCCTTTTCAGGAGCGGACTGGGTCTCGGTGAAGGTCCGGGCGATGTTCTGGATGGATGCGGTGGCATTAGACTCATCCACATCGGCCTTATCCACCAGGAACTCGATATCGCGGTCATGCTCGACGGTGTAGGGGTGGTCGGTCTGCTTGAAGGTGCCCCGGTTCCAGCCACCGTTACGGTTGTGGCTCTTGAAGCCGGAGGTGCTCATGCTGGTGAAATGGAAGGTCTTCGCATCCAGCCAGCGGACGTTGGTGGTGATGAAGGGGGAGCACAGAGCGTTCTGGTTCAGGATCTCCAGCAGCTCGGGCTGCCACACTTCTGCATGGTTGATTACATTAGGCATAATTCATTTCCTCCTTGTGATTATTTGAAGCGGTTCCACCGCTTCGTGTTGGTGGTTGTGTTTCCGGCAAGCTTCTTATAGTTGCCGCCACTGTCGCGGTCAGCGCCCAGCTTGAAACCGCCGGTTTTCTTCTTGCTCTCGTCCTCGGCTTTCCACTCGGGGTGTCGCTTGAGAACGGCCTCCATGGCCTTAGTGACCGCTGCCTCCGTGACCTCGCCGGACTTAGCTGCTTCTGCCATAGCCAGCGTGACCGCGTCATCGATCATGTCTTTAGCCACACCGGCAGCATAGGCAGCCAACTGACAGCGTGTGTCCAGCAATTCCGCCTGCAGCTGTTCCTCACGCTCGGAAGCTTCATCGGTGGGGGCAGCTTCAGGGGCCTTTTCAGAATCATCCTTGGGCTGTTCCTTATCCTCAGGCTTTTCCTCATCATCGGACTGCTTTTCACCCTTCTCGGAAGCCTCAGCGCCCTCCGGCTGTTTTTCAGCAGGCTTTTCCTCGGTGTCGCCCTTGCCCTCAGGGGGATTATCGGCAGGCTCATCCTTGGGCTTGTCCTCCGCAGGCGGCTCCTTTGCAGGTTCTCCACCATCCTCAGGGGCAGCGGTGGTCTTGCCCTTCTCGACAGTGTCTTCTTCCTGCTCAGGGGTTTTCTTAGACTTGCTCATAGTTTTCATCCTTTCTGTGAGATTTGTATAACAAAAGCCCGCCGAAGCGAGCTTGTTAACTGATTTTGGGTATAGAAAAACCACCGAACCAACTACGGAACGGCGGTTTTTATTCAGATTCTTTGTGGGGGCAAGGCTCCTTATCGTCTCCCCAATACTTTTCGGGGAGCTGACCGAACACCTTGCATGTGCAATCCAAAAACGGGTTATCCGGATGTATCAGATTCTTACATCTGTAGCACGTCGGTGTAAAAATCCTCCCCATCAGTGGCGTTTCCAAATTGCTGTGGCAATCGGCAAACAGCGCATCAATTTTATTTTTTTCCACCTAACCACCTCACTACAATAATTGTCCTTTGGTTAAACTTTTGTGCTTCTATTATAGCAAATGCAGAACCTTTTTGCAATAGTACCTCATATTCTTTTTTGAGAACCCATTCTTCCGATTCGCCCAGATGTGCAGCATTATAAGAAACGTCATCAATATATCCGGCGCCCGCAATATTTTCTGGGGCTAAAATCACCATTTCAACAGGGCTTTGATTGTAAGATGCCGATTTCAAAATACTCGTAGATGCGAAACCATCCATTGTGAGCCGCCTGTCTTTCCACGATTTCAAATCACTTTGATCCAGCAACTCAAATCCCTTTAACAGCTCCGGTTTAGTACCACGCCACAGAATCGTATTTCTGGGCAAGCTCATATTGTTCAACGCATCTTCGGTGTGTCGGAGGTTCGTCCATTCCTCTGGCGACAATTCGACGCCCGGAACACCACCCAGAGCCTTGTTCATCCGCACACCCTCCCGGTAGTGGGAGTAGTGGTACAGACCATCTTTTTGTTGGGGTGTCAGTGTCTGCGCGGCATCATGGTACGCAGCTGGAATATCCTCCGGGGTTTCGCATACCACAGCATCCGGGCATTTTTCAAGCAGCCTGTTGACAATGCCGGTGTACCGGTAGTCTTCCTGAAGCTTTATCCACGCCTCTCCACCGGCTCGCTTCATTTCCAGGAAAGCGTTGTAGCCGCCCTCCGGCATCCTGCTTCCTAAGCGACCGAAGTAGTCCTCATACTGCCGATAGTCAGAAGGACTATACAAATCGGGGTTCGTGGGAGTAGACGTTCTGTCGTTCCGTTCTCGCCAGTAATCCCGCCGCAGCACGTCGCCGTGTTCCTTCACGAACTCTCGCAGCTTCGCTTGATAGGCCCTCCTGCGAGCCTGCGCCGCCTTAACAGCCGTAGAATCTGTCAGCCCTGCCTCCTCGCGCTTTGCCTGACGGACCTTTCGCTCCAAGGCTCGCTGGGTTTTCTCCAGCTTATTCACACGCTCGATCTCTTTTACATCCATAGGCTTGGGCATTGTGGAAACGCCCTCAATCCATGTGGTGATCGTGTGCCGGCAATTAGGGTGGAACAGTCCGGCCTTGATTGCCACCGATAACAGCAAATATTGCTTTCCTGTCCGCAAGCTCACGCCGAAACTGCCACCACGTGGCCCGTAGTATGGCTGAAACACATCGTCAATGTACACCTTACCCTGCCACGGCAAGCAAGTATCTGAGCAAGCACCATACTGGCTCACCAGCACCGTGTTTATGCCCAGTCTTTCACGCTGCTTACCTTCACCCATCAGCATTGCCCGGGTGTTACAGGTGCGCAATGCCATTTCTGCGTAAGATGCGATGTTTACCAGCCTGCCATCCGCATATTGCACGCAGTTGATACCCTTAGCCAAAAAGTCCTTTGTAGCCTCATCTGTGGCCTGCTGGAGCGTCATGCCACCGGCAGTCATAGCCGTAGCCGTCCGCAGGATTGTCTTGCGGTACACATCATTCATGTACCGCAGAGCGGCCTTTTCCACTCGTGCTTCATTGCGCTGCATCTCATCGATTAGCGATTTCAAGCGGTCATCTGATGTACGAAAGAAACCGGAAGATCCGCCTTCTGCAAACTGTTCTTGCAGCAGTTTCTCCGTTTCTGCGCTGATTGTTGAGCTGTACTCGCCGAGGATCTTCTGATTTTCACGCCGGAAGCGCCGAATATCCCGAAGTTTGGCAGACTGCCATGCCTCCCACTTCTCCGGCACGCTATTCACGCCACCCTCGTCCTGCTCCTGCCGCTTATGCCGCATCAGATTACGCTTTAAAGAGGCAACCAAATGGATTTCCAGCTCTACGAACAGGTCTGCAATCTCTTTGGCGGTCATACACCGGTACCCACATCAGGTTCAGGAAACTCCTCGATGCCGCGCTCAAAGCGGATTCGGGCCGTTTCCTGCGCTTTCCATTCATCGTCCTTGGAAGATCCCCACAGTTCATCAACCTGCGCCTCCACGCTCATCACACCGCTGCTGGCAGCATTTCCTACCGTCTGCACACGGCTGTCGAAGCTGGGTGCGCCGTATTCACCGAAGCTGACCTGTGCCTTATAGGTTCCGGGGTTTCTGCCCTCAAGCAGATCCTGGGCAGCGAGGGCAACCTGTGCCAACTGAGGCAGCGCATTTTCCAGCGCATCCGTGATGGCGTTTCGGGTGACGCCGGTCACGTCTTTCTTCTCTCGCTGAGCCTCTGCGCTGGACATTTTACCCACATCGATACCCAACGTCGCAGGGCTCATAATACCTTGCAAACACATATCCAACGAGGCTGTGTAACTGGCAAGAAACGCTTCGTGCCGAATCTCCGGCTGGATGGTATCAATCTTATCCTGGGCACTCTCTTTATTCGAGGTTCCAACCTTGATAAAGTTGCTACCGAAGCTGTTGGGCGTCAGGTTTGCGCCAGTGTTCGGATCCACCGGAATCAGCGATTCGGGGATGTACTTTTGGACACGTCCAGCCCGGACCGCATCCCACCACTGGCTGATGATCTCATCGTGTCCGTCGAACGCATCATTCTTTCGGTCGAAGATTGATTGCCCCCGTCCTCTCCAGCGAGAAGACGACCAGAAGCACAGCGGGACAGCCAGCATAAAATCCCCTGCAAAAGTTGCCGGCTTAAGATCTGCTGTGCTTTCTTCGGCATCCAGAGGCACTTCCTTATCGCCATCCATCAGGCAATAGGATACGCTGCCAGGCTTATAAATCTCCTTCAGCATCCGCCCCTTGTCGCCCACAAGAGACAGAAAGTGAATTTCCTGAACCCTACCGTGCCGGTGAACATATTCCACGCTATCGGCACCCCAAAACTCCAAGATTGGGCCCGTTGAAATTTCCGGATCCAGACTGATTTTGAATGCGCCATCACCAGTAACAAGAGTATCGGCGACAGCCTGACCAACAAGCTTGGGGAAATCATTTTCCCGGGCCAGCACTTCCCAACGCCCTGCCGCAGCCTCGTCCTCTCCAAAGTCCAGATCATCCATATCCGCTTTGACTACCGCCACCAGCGTGTCCACCATGACCCCCGGCAGGCCGCTATGGGCCTTACGAATGGTTTCATTCTGGGGTGCTGCCGCCCAAAACCGAGCCCGGCACACAGTATCATCGCCCAGCAGTTTGAAAAGCTGCTCCAGCTCCGATGCGTCGCCCCGATACCAGATGCGGTTACGCAGCACATTGGTTTCAAAACTCAAAGGCTCTCGGATCGTCAGCCCTCGGCCCTGTGCAGGCTGTATCTCCAGCCAACTGCGAATCATATTTTTCACCCTCTCCATGATCTTCATGATGTAACGCCTCCGATTTTGTCCTTGTACGGCAGCCATGCGTATTGAGAACTGTTAATGCAGTGATCGTTGCCGTCCTCCGGCTCGTGCTTATCTTCCTGCCAGCTGTACAAATTCATTTCGTCAATCAAAGGCTGGCACTGTTTCAGGACGTAGTAATGCCCCTTCGCCATCCAGCCGGATTGCAGATTGATGCGGTCTATGATTTTGGTCTTTTTCCACGCAGGGAGGAAGTTGTAAATACTTCCGTTATTCCGCTTGTACTTTTGACACTCCAAGATCGTTGCTTGGTCTGCGCTATCGATATACACATCCCGGGCAAACCCCCACCGGGCACGGTTGTCCTCCAAGAAACGCTCAAATCGTGGGGGCAAATCACTGGGCGTTACAGGCTTCCGCAGATCCCGGTTGTTGATTGTTTGCACATCCAGTACGATCAGCTTTCGACAGGCCGTGATCCCTGCAAAGGTAAATGCGAAGGTATCATCTGAATTCTGGCTATACGCCGTATCCAGACCGGCAGTGAACAGCAGAAAGCGCAACGGATTTTCGCTGTCCTCCATCTGCTGCCGCAGCTCTCGCTCTGATATAACCTGCCAATCCTCCAGATTGAACACCAACCCCGTAGCTCGCCCTCGCAGGCCTTGGATTTTGTTCTTGTATAATTTGGTCCCCTTGGGTACATTGCTGATAATCCGGGCTTTTTTCTCCTCGGTCAGCCCTAAGTTGTGCGCAAAAGAAAAGAACCAGTGTACCCACCCCTGCTTATGAGGTTGGCTCAACTGGTTCATGATTTCTTTTGGGGTGTCAGCCGCCCATTCAGGTAGGGGACGACTGCAATTGATATACTCCCGATAAATCGGCAGTCCCGGGTCGTCCGGATTCAGCGTAGCCATCAGATAGTCGCAGCGCATCGTTACTTCTCGGACATACTCCATGTCTGCGATATTGATTTCGTCGATATACAGGCATCCGTATTGGCCGCCAAGAGCCTTTTTCCACCGGGTCTTGTTGTCATAGCCCAGAACGAATATGATTTTCGTTCCGTTAGAGCTGCGAAATTCCAAGTGCGGCAGCGTAAATTCACCGTGACCGCCGGGCCAGTAGTCCACAAGATCGCCGAAATCGTCTTTGATGCCCAATTCCTTGTTGATGATATTCTTTTCGATGGTGCCGAGGTCCAAGCCGCTGAGAATATGGAGCTTCTTGGGGCTCTCTGCCACTCTTAGCATGAATTTGAAGATACCAACCGTAGTCTTGCCGGCCGCTGTCGTACCCTCCAGAAACTCCACAGGGGCATCATGGCGCAGGAACGCTTTATATTTTGGGGACAGCAGTAGATCAGCCACCACTGTCACCTCGTAACTGCTTCAGCACGTTATCCAGCTGACCGGTATCGACCTTGCCGGTCACATGGAGCTTGTCATTGTACATTCCCAGATGCTTACCCAACAACTCCAACGCACGCAAAGCACCTTTGCTGTCAAACTGGAATTTGCCGGTTTCCTCCATCCGTCCTGTGTCAGGATCAAACTTGAGCACCGGCGTTTCTTCTAAGCAACGTTGATATGTTTCCAAGAGCTGAAGCACAACATAGTCCTGCGTAACAGCAAGGCGCTCCACCTGCTCATGCTGCAACTCACGCACACGCGCGAGAATGTTGGGATTTGTCAAGAGTGCCGACGCTTGAGACCGGGCGTTCTTCTCTTTGTACCCAGCGCGGATCGCCGCCTGTGTGCCGTTGTAATCGATTATGTATTCCTGACAAAACCGCTCGTATCGCTTGTTTTCCAATTCAGCCATCCGCTTTCAGCTCCTCTCTTGTAAAATACTTGGTACCGGCAGCTGAACTTGAACCTGCGACCTTCGGATTATCGGTCCGCTGCACTGCCATCTGTGCTTTGCCGGTATATTTTGTGCCCCAAACCCACCCTCCCGCTTTTCAATCGCAGGAAGCCACGCAAAAAGAGCCCCGGGATTGCTCCCTGGGCTCTTGTCGCTATTTTGTTTCTACAAGCATACCACACTCTAGGCAAAAAATCTTCCGCTTTTTTTCCGCACTTTTATATCTCCATGCAGCCGTACCGGGCAAGGGTATACTTTCGGAGCGCGGCATCCTTCCGGCAATACACAGCGGTTTTCTCAAGATGCAAATCCCCGCACAACCTGTCCACATTGCCCTTGGCGGGGTTTATGTAGAACCTATCCAGGATTAGCCGTTCCTCCGCATTCAAAACAGCCAAGCCGCGCTCCACCTTGGATACCCAGGATTTTGTGAGAGCCAATGACGTACTCAGCTTGTCCAATTTTACAATCAGGTTGATTTGTCTATCTTCCCACTGGGAGCCGCCGCCCTTCACAGGGGTTGAGCTGCCGGTGCCGCCCAGTTTCACCATCTGTGCCTTGATTTGCAAAATTTCTTCCGGAATGCCCTCTGCCGCCGTTCGTTTGGCTTCATATTCCCGAAGTTCTTCCATGGATTCATACTTCCAATTCAATTGCCACGCCTCCTAATCTTCATCCACTCTAACCACCTCACCGCAAACCCTGCAGATACACCACCGGGTGCGGCGAAGTGTCCGTCCAAATATATCTCACAGCGCAAAGGCCGCCGCAGCGGATGCCCCAGCCGTGCGCAGAGCTTATGTAGCATGGCCGTTTGCCTCCATAATGTGCTGCACAGCCAGCTTATTCAGCACATGGGTAAAGTCGATTAAATCACCGTCATACCCAGTCAACCGCTCGCAGACAAATTGCAACGCCACCAACATAGCGGTGATGTCCTCGGTAGCATCATCGGTCAACTCCATTTTGGAGAAGGCCTCAAGCTCACGGTTTTCTTCATCCCGGTACACATCGGACAATGCCGCAATAAAGTGAAGTGCTTTTTCTTCAATACGGGCCATAATCAATCTCCTTTCGGCGGTTCTGGATAATACATCCAGTGTGTTGGCTTTGCGTACAAGTCTTTGTTCCATTGCCAAGGTACTAACTGACCGTCAAAATGCTCCCACCGCTGTCTTACGCACGGCTTGACGGTTCCCTTGTCCGTATATACCAAACATCGAATCATACGCTTTTTTGTGTTCTTTGGTAAATCATCTTCCGGCAACCTATCCTTGACCGAAATCCACTCCTGCACCGTCACGCCGCGGGCGATAAGGTCATCTGCCGTATGCTGTGCTGTCAACAGCCCTCGCTTTTTATGCTGGTGTTCGAAGGAATTGCTGAGCAGCTCCACCAGCTTTTCCTTTACTCTGTCAGCCATTGTTGCACACCTCCAGCAGCTCCGGGTCAGTTTTTACGAGATAAAACCCCTCCACCCACCTACCTTCGTTGGTTTTGCCCCGGAACAAAATCTCACGCATGGTCAGTTCTCCTTTCTCCGTCCATCTTTGCGCCGCAGTTGGGGCAGTATTTGAACTCAAACTCATAGTATTGTTCATCCAGTTCATCTTCATCAATCTTCACTTCCGACCAATCACGAAGAATTAAACCGCACTTTGAGCATTGAAATTCATCTACCGGGTGCATAGGGGAAACATTCTGCCCATGCACCACCTCCACGGCGTCCACAGTAGGGGCATCGTCTATCAAGCCTATTGCATCATCCACCCAGCAGGCCCTACACTTAACGCCGCCGTAGTTTTCGCAGTTGGTGCAATGTGTTTTCTTGATTTCTTCAATGCGGGAATTGGCATCAATCAGCCGCTTTTCAGTTGCCATCTTCCGTCCTCCCTCGCCACGCATACAAACCGCAACAGGCAGTCGGCTCTGCAACAGGCTTTTCGGCGTGGCATTTTGTGCCGTTGTTCCCGCAAGTGAAGCAGGCACTAATATAGCGCAGCTCCTTCTCTTGCTCGGCACACGTATGTTCCAATTCTGCACATTTATGCTCCAACATCTTCAGCCTGTCCGCCGCCAGCCGGCACACGGTGCGCCGGTATTGGCTGCCGCCGCAGGAGAGTCTACGCAGGCCGGTAATAATCTCGTTGGTTTTCATGGTTATTCCTCCATAACAGCTCGTATCAAGTGGACAATTACGGCCACCGTCCAGCCGTTGCCCAGTATCTTATAGGCTTGGCTGTCAGACACCGGGAACTCGTACCACTCCGGCACGGTCTGCAGCCGCATACATTCCCGCACGGTCAGCTTGCGGATGATGCAGAAGCCGTCCGGCAGCTTGATGGGGTACTGCTTGTCCTTGATGGTGATTTGCCCGCCTCTAACCTCGTAGACGGGATAGGTCTTTCCGTCCGCGCCGGAGATAGCCTTGGTGGGACGCTCTCCGTCAAATTCAACGAGGATGGCATAAAGCCCTTGGGCATGACCGCCCGCTCCCCCGGATTGGGCTTTGATAGCACAGCTCTTGGCATCCACGCTGTATATCCGGTCTCCCTGCCCACCTTTGTTGATATTTGCAACGCGGACAGGCTCTGCCGCCATCGTCCGCTGATGCCGGGTCAGCGTGTTTTCTAACTGGGGCGATTTTCCATAGGTCGCCGTCTGGGCGTAGCTCTTGCCGCCCGTCTCACCGACACCCCACGCGCCGTCCAACACATCCTTCAGCAAGATTCCTCTATCCTCCGGCTGCTCCACATGGACGGGGCTGTATGTACCGTCGGGGTTGCGCTTGCCTACCCAATACAGCCGCTGGCGATTTTGGGCAGATACCAACGCGGAATTGATGCACACCGGCTCAAATCCGAAGGTCTCCGATATGCTCTGCCGGATAGCCGCCGACATGGACTTGTTATTTTCGTAGATGAAATACCGGGGCTTCGCTTCACGCAGGGCGCGGACATACTGGCAGAACAGCTCCCAGCCCATGCCGCTGGCGACCGTCTCCCGATTGTTCTTTTGGGCAATGCTCCAATATGTGCAGGGGCTGCCGCCTATCAGGAAATCAACTCCGGCAAACTCCGTAAAATCCGCTTGGAACACATCGCCCCGATGCTCGATCATGGGGAAATTGTGGCTGGAGGTCTGTACCGCGTACTTATCGATTTCGTATGCTACATACCGCTCCACATCGATGCCCGCGCCTTGCATAGCCAGCATCCCGCAAGCCATGCCGTCAAACAGGCTCAGCACCTGCACCTTCCGGCGGGCGGAAAGCCATTGATTCATGTCTATCTGTTCTCCCTTCTCCGCCACGAACTTGGGCGGCTTGTCCAGCATCGCCCAGCGGAATGTCCGGTCGGTGGAATCAGCCCTTCATCCTCCATGGTAAAACGCCTGTCGAAGTCGTGGACGGTGTGTCCATCGGCATGGAAGGTCACCAGGCTGTCCAAATCCCACGTGAGACGGCTCCTCACCGCCTCCATCACAGCTTCAAATGTTTCTTCGTTCATAGCTTTTCTTGAACTGGCATATCGAACATGGATGCCTGTTCATTGACCATAGATACCGCTTGTCGCTCAGCGGCATGACAATTCTCCACCGCCAGATTGAAATAGCTCTCCTTCAGTTCGATACCGATATGCCGTCGGCCCATCAGCAAAGATTGATAGCCGGTGGATCCGATGCCATCAAAGGGATCAAGCACCACGTCGTCGGGATTGCTCCAAAGCTCCACACATCTTTCGATTACGGGCAGCTGCAGCGGACAAATATGCCGCTCGTCCTTTTCCTCTTTGGCTGCTTTCCGGTTCAGGGTATCGCTCTGGCTGATGTCCCACCATGTGGGTGTAGCATATTCCTCCCAAATAGGTGAAGCGACCTTCTGCCACTTATCCACAGGGTAGCTCTCATTGGTGTGGGTCACACGCTCCGGATTGTCTCCAGGCTTGCGGAATGTCACCACATAATCAGGGATACCCTGACGGCTCATGCAGGAATCCTTTTTGATTTGCTTATGGAGCAGACCTAGAGCCTTTGTTCGTTGCATTGCGGTAACGGGATTCTTCCAGATACAAACCTCCGAATGGTAGATAAAGCCTAGAGATTGCATCCAGCGAATTACATCGCCACGGAAGTCCCGAATACCGATGTATCCATCACGCTCTTTGCTGGTAGGCAGGTTCATGCAATGGATGCTGACATTCCGTCCCGGCATCATTACCCGGAACCATTCACGCCCCAGATACATGTACTGTTGGGCGAATTCGTCGTAGGACCGACAATTCCCCATATCCCGGTCGCTGTTGGAGTATGTATACAGACTGGCAAAGGGAATGGATGTGACTGAATAATGGATGCTGTTGTCGGGGATGCCTTTCAGCACCTCGCAACTATCGCCATGATAAAGGGCAAAGTTCTTGCCCATGGCTTGATTCAAAACTTTCATTATGCACTCCTTAGCCACGCAGGAAGGCCCATCTCAACTTGCGGATCATAAGGAATTACGATTCGCTGCGTTCCGTGGATTTCCTGCGCCAATATTTCTTTTGTGTATTGCACCATTTGGGCTTTCATTTCTGTAGCCTGTGATTCTTTCCGCTCCACATTCGCCTTCACGGCACCCTCAGCGGCAGACGTGATGATATGGATATTCACGGCATCTTTTTGACCAAAACGGTAGCAACGCCGAATCGCTTGATACATGGCCTCATAACTGTCGGAAAGCCCTACGAAAATCATGTTGTGGCACTGTTGCCAGTTCATTCCAAAACCAGCGATGGAGGGTTTCGTCACCAAATAGCGGCTACGTCCCTCGGAGAAATCCAGCAATGCTCTGGCTTTTTCATCCGGTTTATCGCTGCCCCGAACCTCTACCGCGCCAGGAATTAGGCTTGACAGTAATGCGCTTTCATCATTCAGGTCGCACCACACAAGCCACTGTTCATCAGGGAACGCATCTACAAGCTCAGCAGCCTTTTGGCAACGCTCGTTAAGGCTTATTCTCCGGGCTTCTCTGCGTTCGGTGAGAGTCTGGGCCACCCAGCCAAAAAGCCCATCGTCCATTGATAAGCTAGCCTCTACCAGATACTCGCGTATCACCAGTTCAGGCAAGACGTAGCCGTCATTTGGATATCCCAAATCTCCTGGGCAGGTCAGCACCACGGCCCATGTAGCAACCCACTCCCAGAAACGCCCCACGGCATGACCCTTCAGCCGCCATTTACTGGTATTGCTACCGTCATGGGTGAAGAATGTAGCCAGCATTTCCGTCCGGCTCATGATCCCTAGAAATTCGGCCTGATTCCCCAGCTCCATGTAGTCGTTGGGTGCTGGCGTCGCAGTGCAGGACAGCCGATACGGCACATCTCGGAACATGTCGATGATTTGTGTTCTGACCTTGCCAGCAAAATTTTTCAAAATACTGCTTTCATCCAGAACTACGCCGCCAAACTGGCTGGCATCAAAATACCCCAGCATTTCATAGTTGGTGATGTTGATGCCGTGCTTTACGTCCGCCTGAGAGCGGCAGCGGGTGGCGGTATAGCCAAACTTATCTGCCTCGCGCTTGGTCTGCTCTGCTACCGTCAGAGGTGCCGCGATCAGCACCGGCATGCCAGTATGCTCAGATACAAGTCTAGAAAACTCCAATTGCTGAATAGTCTTACCGTTGCCGCATTCCTCAAAGAGTGCTGCCCGGCCTTTTTTGATAGCCCAGTATACGATGTCCTTCTGCCACTCGAACAGCAGTGGATTCATTTCATTTTTTTGCCTCGTGAACCCGCACGCCGGAGCCTCCCGGACTTTGGTATATAAAAATTCGTTGTAGTTCATAACTCCTCCTCGCCAACGCCATCCGGTCATCGTACCATTGCAGATACGCCGAGCATGGCGTGTCACAGTTTTTGTTCAGTATGCAACCCTCGCAGGGGCTGTGGAGCAGATACCGCCGCGCCTCATCCGGGTGGCGATAGCACAGCTTCGTTGCCGGCACCTTTGCGGGGCGAAAAATCTGCCTTGCCTTGGCGTTTATCTGCTTCTGCCGCCGCAAATACTGCGTGCGCCACCGGTCGCAGCCACTACAGCCGTATTCGTCCCGAGCGCAGGTCTCACATGGAGAGGGGTAGGTCATGCCATCCCTCCGTTCCAAGCGAGCTGCGCGTCATGTCTGACTCTGCATCCCTTGTCCACAGTGCGTCCGCAGTCCTGGCATTCTGTGCGCCACAGCTCCTCGCCACAGGCTGCATATTTCACATAACCAACCCTATCGCTACCGCATTGACAGGGCTTGAGACGGAAGTGGCTATATGAGTCAGGGATTATCGCTTGATTAACATTGCTCTGCTTCATTGCCTACGTCCTCATTGCCCATGGCCAAGACCCGCCGAATGGCCTCCAGCTCTGCCTCTCCCAACTCGCCGGACGCGCCGTGGGGCAGATTCGATTTTGGAGGTTCTGCGCACCACATTCCACGCTCCAGCCAATTGGAGAGGTATGGGATGTACTGGCCGCCGTCCTTGTTCCACTGCTCGGATGCCTTCCACTTGACCAAATTCTCCTTGGCGATTCGCTCATCTTCTTCGGAAGTAATCTCCGTGCGGAAGGCTTCTTTTGCTGCCGACCTTGACCCTCTTCTGTTTTCGGGATATAACTCCCATAACCCATCGAACACCGCCCCCGGCGACTCTGTTCTTATTCCGTTCTTATTCTTATCTGTTCTTATTCTGTTCTGTTGGGATTCCAAATGGATTCCGACTGGATTCCGATCGGATTCCAAACGGATTCCAGTTTTGCGCTCTAAGAGGGTCTCGCACCCCGGCACTGGATGGTCGGTATAGCCCCTGTTTTCCTTGATCCACAGCATTTTGGCGATGTCGGGATATGTGGGAGGTTTTGTACGATCGTTTTTCAGAGAATTACCAACACGCCAATGCTTTATGACATGAATATTACCGAATTCCAACACGAACCGAGCAGCAATGAGACAGTTTAGCTTCGCTTTCCCGCCACGAATACGCGTAATGATACTGCTTGCGTTGTTAACAAAGCCATCATCGTCCGCATTTATGTACAGATGGAAATACAAACTTTGTGCGCCCTCAGGGAGCGCATAGAACGCATCGCTCTCAATTATTTTACGGTGGATTACTCTTCTGTCTCCCATAATCGCTACTCCTTTACTTTTGGGCAGGCCGTAACCCTGCACCATGCCGGGACCACCCGGCGCACCCTGTTTATGAAGCCCCATTCACGGCTTGTGGAATCCGACAGGTGTAGCAGATAGATTTCCCGACAGCGGCTCAAATCCAGCCCCTGCAGATACTTGCACAGCACATCGATCTCCATGTGGGTATTGGCAATTCTGTGCCGCACCTTTTCGGGCATCCTCTCGCACTGGGCAAGGATATCCTTGTCATAGTTTGCCTCAATGGCGAGGATATTCACGCCCGGAAAACGGTACGCTAGGTTTACGGTATCCGTAGCAAAGGCCAAAATATCACCGTCAATGCGGCTGCGGAACAGAAAGCCCAGCGGCTCTTTGGCATCGTGGAACGTAGTAAACGGCACAACATCGATCGTTCCGACGTTGAATTGGTTCTTGTGCTTCATGGCTTCTGCCGCATCCAGCTCCGCGCCTTCCAGCCCCAGAGCGAGGGCGGTCCCCTCGCTCATATAGACCGGTGTGCCATCCGCTATCAGCTTCGTAACGCAGCCGCTGTGGTCCTTGTGCTCATGACTTACTAAGCAGGCATCAAACTCCGAAGCTCGAAAGCCGGAAAGCTGTTGTAGTTTCTTGTGGGTTACCCCGCACTCAATCAGAATGCGGGTATCCCGGTCGCTGATAATATAGGCATTGCCATGGGAGGAGCTTGCTAACGATTCAAACCTCAAAACGGAATCACCTTCCCGACATCAGGTGCTACGGCCTGGGGCTGGGTATAAGCGGGCTGCTGCATAACTGCCTGAAAATTGATGCCCTGAATATTCTGGGGCATTTGGAAGCCTGTCTGTGGCTGAGGCTGGACTGCCACAGTTTCCGCCGGCAGATGCTCCTTCTGATACTGGGTGGACTTCTTGATGCGCTCTTTAGCCCAGTCCGGCAAGGCATCAAAAGCCGCCTGATTCCATTCATCCGCGTCAAAGCAAATCAGTTTGCTTAGAGGCTGGGGTACATCGAGAGGGATGCCAGCAGGCAACGGTGCTACGCTGTCAATGTTGGAATATTCGCCAGTTTCATTCAGAACTACCGTAAGAAGAGCGGGTTTTCCTACATAGTCGTTGGTATCCTTGTCCAGATATTCATCATCGGAAAGCTCCTTTGCCTCCCAAGCACCGATAAATTTCCGCAGACCGCTCTTTTTTCCTTTGGTTGCATTGAAGGTCTTGCTCAATACTCGGGGCTCGGACTTACCGTCAATCTCCACGGTCTGGCCGCAGATTTCAAAGCCCAGCATGACCTGATTATAATAATTCTTAGATTTCCCCTCGTACTCACACAGTTGCTCACCGATGCCAATAGAGTAAACACAAATTGCCAAATAGGTGCCTCCGGGAATCGGCGGCAAACTCGGCTTTACATTGTTACGGATTTTCATTAACACACCTCAATTTCTTATCCTCCGCCGACACCACCAGCCGAATCCGCTGGGCATCGGTCTGCTCCAAATCGGTCACACTCTCTGCATTGTCCACGAACAGCGGCACCGTAATGCCGTAATGCCGGGACAGGGCATTGATGATGTCGATACCCACATTGATTTTCATGCCATTGTTCAGATTCACATAGGGCACACCATCGTAGACCACATCGCAGCGGTCCTCAACGCCACCGTTGGCCTGCTCCCGATACAGCCGGAACCGTGCCAGCCGGAACAGGCCGTTGATGCTATCCTCTACGAAACGGGTCTTGTAACGGGCGTACTCCTCCATGGTAAACAGCATCTTGTCGATGGCTTCCAGAGCCTCTGCCGCATTCTTAGCATCCTGCCGCAGCTGTTCGATGCGTCCTCTGGAATAGGTCAAAACCGACTCCTTGCCGATGATTTCCATCTGCTTGGAAATCTCTGCTCCGACCTGTCGAATCTGATTCTGGATTCCACTCTTGACCGTTACAGAATTCTCCACCATAGCGGCAAGCTCCCCATTCAGCGCATCGATTCGGCTTTGGATGGTAGCTTTGCGCTGCGCATAGTCCTCCATATCCGCGATTTCCACCACATTGGATTCCATGGATGCAACCTGTTGTTCCTTGCCCTGGATCTCCGCCTCCAGCTGGCCGATTTCCTCCAGATAGCTGGCAAGCCGATATTCTGCCTGAGCCTTGGTGTCCTTCAGGGAAGCAGCGGCGGACTCTACCTCCCGGAGCCGGTTGCGCTTACGGCTTTCAAAGGCATCCTGTGCCCTCTGGAGCTTGTCTGCCGGAAGGGTCTGTCCACAGGCAGCGCAGATACCGCCGGTGAACACCTCGCCGCTGACGCTGACCCATTCATCCCGGGACCGTTGGATCTTTTCATCCATACTGGCAATGAACTGCCGCTCATTCTCCACCAGCTTCTGCCGACCGGCAAGACGGATCCGTAACGCCGCCAGATCAGACTTAATGGTCTGCACTCCGGCGGTGCTGACCTGCTGGCTCCGGCGGAAAGCCTTGTTTTCCTCCTCCAGTCCGTTCAGCTCCAGCTGCGCCTCCCGAATCTCCAGCCGTTTCTGGCTCAGGGCGGTGTCATTTTCAATAGCAAGGAGCTGTTGGGAGAGGCTCTCCTTCCGGGCGTTCAGAGCTTCCACCTCTGCCTTTGCGGCGGCAAAATCCAGCTCCTCCAAATCCTCAATGGTCTTCTGGCATTCGCTGATGCGGGCAGGAATCTCCGTTTTTGCACCTACAAAGCCCTTCCGCTCGCCGGCCAGTTTCTTTTTGTAGTCATCCAGCTCCAGCTTGCCCATGGCCTCCAGCAGGGGCAGGAACCGCTCCTCCTGCGCCATAATGGAACGGTCGGTCATGGTGCCGGCCATGTCGAACAACACCTCCCGGCGCTTCTGCCACGGAAGATCCTTTGCGAAATAGCTCACAGAGGTCAGCAAACGGAATACATCTTCGCAAACAATTTCTCTGATTTTGTCGTCGAAGGCGTTCTTCTTGTAGGGCACGCCGTTAATGTAATACTCACTGGTATTGCCATTGAAGGTCTCCTCAGAGCTGCCGCGTTTGGTTGACCAAACCTCCTTGTATGTACGCTTGAGTAAAAGAATCTCCCCGTCTACCAGCAGTTCTGCCTCCACGCTGGTGATTGCACTATGATCTGCCACGGCACCAGTGGCATCCAGCGGTTTAATTTCGATATTCTTTTCGCCATTGCCGGCGCTGTCCTTGCCGAATAGCAACCATGTGAGTGCATCATAGACGCTTGTCTTGCCGGCGGCATTGTCGCCATAAATCGTGGCGTTTGCGCCGTCAAAACAAAGGGTTAGCAGACGGTGGCACTTGAAGTTCTCCAGCGTCAGGCGATTGATTCTAACTGTAGTCATTCCGCATATTCCTCCGAATTCTCAAATTCCATCAGAGAGTGCCCCTCCCGCTCCAGCTCCATACCGCGCTTTTCCATAGCCCGAAGCTGGCTCAGATACTTCCTGCGCCGATATTTCACCTGCTGCTCCGCACGAGCCAGCCGCACATAGGGCGACTTAGTCAGGCGGGCAATCTCTTCTTCTACCTGCTCATCAGGTACATAATTATTTGCCATTGACATTTCCTCCAATATTTGATATATTAGGAATGCGACAAAGCATCCCCTGACCGCCGTCAGAGCTACCCACTCTGGCGGCGGTGCTTTTTTATGCTCACACACCGAAGAAATCCGCAAACT
>CAZAOL010000011.1:0-20469 GCA_964486785.1 uncultured Oscillospiraceae bacterium | reverse complement strand
GCAGATTCGTATTCCTTAACGCAGTTTTGGGCAAGGTATTCCAATTGCGCGTTCAAAGACCGCTTGTTATCCTTAGCTACATACGAAATTTTATAAAGAAGTTCCGGCTCAAACCGGATACCCGTCTGCACTTTATTCGTTGCCATGATAACACCTCGCTCATATTCTGATAACAGTATATCAACAAAGCTCTTGAAATAATACAAACAAAGTGTTATCATATCAGTGAATGGAGGTGGCATTATGAACGACCTATTAAAAGAAATTTCAAAGGGTCTGTTGCAAAAAGTAGTGTCATTCTGAGCGAGCGCAGCGAGTCGAAGAATCTACGCATTTCCCGACTGCTTCGCAGAAATCAGGTGCGAAGATCCTTCGCTCAGGATGACAGCCCTAATCTTTGATTTGTCCGCGAAGTGGACTTTTAATTATACATTCAGCACTTTGCATTAGGGTGCATTGCAAATCTCATTTTGCAACGCACCCATTTTCTGTAATAGGTGCCCGGTATGCCGCGGTGGGGGTGTGACCCCTCAGTCAGCTTCGCTGACAGCTCCCCGGAGAGGGGGGCCTTTCGAGCACAAGGCGCATCCTCGCCCCATCCCCCTCTCCCGGGGAGAGGGTGGTTTCCGAAGGAAACCGGGAGTGGAATGGCGATATGTTTCGACTTTGGAGGAAGACTGTTACATAGCGGAAATATTTGGATTGCCGCCCGCGTTCCCCTTCCGCCCCCTTCGGGGGCACCTTCCCCCCGGGGGAAGGCATAGGGGGGGCAATGGACGAACATCTTACCGAACTCCCCCAGTCAAAAATCAAAGATTTTTGCCAGCCCCCTCTTAAAAGCGGGGGCCGAGGGTGTGGCGCAAGCTGTAACGGGAGGGTCAGTGACCCTCCCCTACCGGAAGCGTTTTCTTACATATCAACTAAAAGGTCGCTACGTCCGGCTGGGCAGGCTCTGCGGGCTGCACCGACAATGCCGTCAGCACCGGGCCAAGCTCGCCGTGGTACAGCGGATGCTTTTCCGCGGAGATCTTCGCCTGAACCTGCACCCATGACCGGGACTCCAAGCCTTCACTTCCCGCGTACCGGCAAGGGATTCCGCAAAACTGGATGTCATCCACACAGCAGGTCATCACAAACCGGCCGGGGGCAAACATCCCCTTCTTATCCCGCCGCAGCATAGCCACCTGACCCTTGAAGGATACGGTTTTGCCGTTGTACTTCTCCGGCTCCTCCGTCACATCCCGATACCAAAGGGCATAATCCTCGTCCTTCACCTCAATCACCGGAGCGTTGATGTCAAAGGGCAGCGGATCGACCACATCATCGAACTGGGTCGTCCCATCGGTATAATCATAGAGAATATCAATCCTGCGGTTGGCAGCCCGTGCCAGCTTATGCAGCGGCATGGTATCCGCTCCGGGTGTGACCCGGTTGAATACTACCATCTGCGCCCCAACCAGCTTGTCCATAACCAGATTACGCATATTTGCGTTATAGGTCATAAAGGTGGTGGAGTCCGCGAACATGACCTCCTGTGCCACCGCCCAATCCTCCGGAAAACGGGTGTACAGGTCGCCCACAAGCTGCATACCGTTCAGCTCCGCCACCACCCGCTGGGCTCTATGCTTCTTTGCAAGAGCCTGCAAATCCTTGGTAGTCACACTTTGCTGATCTAGCACCTCAGGATATACATTGGGATGAGGATAGGTAGAAGAATCATACTCCTCCTCCCCTTCCTCGAAAATCAGCAGAAGCGTCCGTTCGCCTGCGTTAAAACGGGGATCTTCCAGCGTCTCCTGAATGAATTTCGTCTTACCGGAATCTAAAAATCCGGTGAAAACATATACCGGAATCTGTTGCATCGCATTCTCCTTATACGCCGAACAGCGCGGCTACACCGGCTTCATCCAGCTTGGAGCCAATCACGCACAGCTTGCCGATCACGTCCGCGCCGCCCATACGGACATTCGCTTCCTCAGGCACAAAATCGAAGTGGATCCAGCCCCCGTCGATGCAGGGGACAATGCCCTTGGCACGCAGCACCATGCCGTATTCCCCGGAATCCAGCTTCTCAAGCGCGGCTTCAATATCCTCCCGGCGGAATTTTTTCGCCGTTTCAACACCCCAAGAGGTAAACACCTCATCGGCATGATGATGGTGATGATGCTCATGGTCATGACCGCAGCAGCAATGTCCGTCCTCGTGGTCGTGATGATGCTCGTGGTGTTCATGATGGCAGCAATGCTCATCCTCATGGTCATGGTGGTGATGGTGGTGCTCATGGTGGCAGCAATGCTCATCCTCATGGTCATGGTGGTGATGGTGGTGCTCATGGTGGCAGCAATGCTCATCCTCATGGTCATGGTGGTGATGGTGGTGGTGATGGTGCTCCTCCATCTGCTTCAGTTCGCTGGCGATTGAGGTATTGCCCTCCATAGCTGACAAAAGCTGCGCGCCTGTCAGCTCTGCCCACGGAGTGGTTACCAGCGCCGCCCGGTCATTGTGCTGACGCAGCAGCTCCACGGCGGCATCCAGCTTACTCTGGGAAATGGCGTCCGTGCGGGAGAGAATGATGGCAGAAGCGGTCTGCACCTGATCGTTATAAAACTCCCCAAAATTCTTCATGTAGACCTTCACCTTGCCCGCATCGGCAACGGCAACGGTATACCCCAGCTCCACGTCCTCGCAGGTCACCTTCTCCACCGCTTTGATCACGTCGGACAGCTTACCTACGCCGGAGGGTTCAATAATCACCCGATCCGGATGGTACTGGGAAATCACCTGCTCCAAGGCTTTGCCGAAATCGCCCACCAGACTGCAGCAGATGCAGCCGGAGTTCATCTCAGTAATATTGATGCCCGCATCCTGCAAAAAGCCGCCGTCAATGCCGATCTCGCCGAACTCATTTTCAATCAGCACCAGCTTCTGTCCGCAGTAGGCTTCCTGAATCATTTTCTTGATAAGGGTGGTTTTTCCCGCGCCAAGAAATCCGCTGTAAATATCGATTTTTGTCATAATAAACACCTTCTGTTTCAAAATTCTCCATGTATTATACCACGCCAACCCAATTTATACAAGTAACAATTCCCGTGTATTTCTGTTGAATTCCCATTCGCGCTATGATATAATCGAACAAATTCCCACAGAAGGAGGTGTCCACAATGAACTTCATAGCCTGCTCAAGCGATTCGCCCGACACCTCCCCTGTCAAAAAGAGACTGCTTCGTCCCATTCTTTTTTCCGCGATTGCGGTTTTGTTGGCGGTATGTATTCTTGTGGGTGCTTTGACCAATTGGTTTGGTTTCTTCGGCCCTGCCACCAAGCTGCTGCTGGCGAGCGGAAAAACCCTTTTCTCGGAAAGCTTTACCGCTACGCTCACCCTTTGCGTAGGAAGCTACCAGCCTGACCCCATCCAAATCCAGGCACGGATAGATACGGATTCCAAGGAAATTACTCTGGCAGGCAGAAATGCCGATGATGCCATCCTCCGTTTTGCCATATACGAAGGCTATCTAATCTACCGAACCGGACTGGGAAAATATACCGCCCGGGACATCCGGTCAGAACTGGAACACTTCTTTGACCGCACAGACGCCGCGGATTGGGAGGAGCTGCTAAAGTCCATCAGTCCATCACTGTATGAGCAATATGGGCAAAGCCTGAACTACAATGAGATCCAACCGGGTCTGATCACTCTGCTGCGAACACTCAACAATCCACAATGGCTGACAGATACCGCCCAAATGACCGTTCAGCGCAGCGCAACGGACACCGCCTATTCCTTCCGGCCGGATGCCTATGCCGCCGCGACTACCGCGCTTTCCTGCTTTGAAGGGATATTTAAGGACTCACGGGATTATACCGCCCTGATGAACGGACTGACAGACTCCCGGGAATGGCTTGCGGAAACACAGCTATCCCTGCAATTTGTTGTATCCAACGGATACCTGACACAAGCAGAGGTTTCCGCCAACCAAAAGGATATACCTCTTTCCGCAACGATTCGCTTTTCCCAAATCGGTTCGACCCAAATAGATTCCAATGAGCTTTCAGACCTTCTCACCCGTGCCGCAACATATTAAAGGCTGCCAAAAAATTGGCAGCCTTTCGACATATTTCGATGGAATTCTACACAAACAAAGCGTTATACTGCTCTCGCGAGCAAAGTTCCCAACCGCGACAGCTCGCGTTCTTTCGCCGCTCCGTCTCTCCCACGGAGCGGCGATATCTGTTTAACACACCGGAATCAGCAAAATGCGGTCGTCCACAGGCTCATCCGTCAGCGCGTTGGCCTTTTGAATGGCCTCAACCGTAGATTTGCAATCCTTCGCCAGTTCCCAAAGAGTCGCCTCCCCCGCCCGGCGCAATATCAACGATGGACGGGAAGCATCCTTGGGGACAGGCTCTCCGTATTCCAGTCCTTTTACCATATCAATTCCCCGGTGTGACATCGTGCGCGTCTGCGCCACCGTATCCAGCCTGATTTCCAATTGATCCCCGGACAGCAGCACCGTGGGACGGGAAACCTCCATTACCTCTCCATGCACGACCGTTTCTTCCGCGCCGGGCTGCTCCGTTACCTCGTTCCACCCCGCGCACGCCCCGCACAATACTCCGGCTTCATCCACATACAGCACGCCCATGGTGCCGGAATGTTCCAGCTCCGATAAATCTCCTGCACGCCGCAGCTTACATTGTGCCGTGTACGCCCATACGTCTACCACCCGCTGCGCCATTGCGTTAATACTTACCCGGGAGCGAAGTGTTTCCATGCTTTGATCCAACAGCATGGGCAGCTCCAGCTCCTGCGTTTGCGTGCGAACACTGCGTTCCGGGCTGTAGGCATCAGCCACCAACTCCAAAAGCGTTTGATTCCACACAACATACTGCGCCGACAGCCCGCATTTCAGCCGCACCGCGCCCTCAAGCTTTTCAGGCTCCGCGCTGGTTACTGCCATCGACACCCCCAGCGTGGCCTCTTTATCATAATCCTTCTCCAAATCTGAATACTGGGAAAACGGCGCATCCACATCTACCGCGTAAAGCTCTCCGTCCGTCCCCTGATAGCACAGGTGCAGCTTTGCCGCGCCGCGGAATACGGCTTTACCGCCTATCACCTTTTGCTCAGATAGCTGGGGAATCAGTTCAAAGCACACCAGCCTATCCATAGCCGGGCTTCCTGCGGGCAACGCAAGCTCCTCATCGATCAGAAATGCTTTTTCTCCCGCCTCCATAGGCACTACAGCGGGATACGTCCGACGCAAAAGCTGCACATCCTCAGGAAGCTGCCCGGGAGTGAATGCCTCCGTTTCCCATGGCTCCATCGCCTCTGCCGTCATGCTGACTGTGGCGCGAACCATCAGCTTTCTGGGAGAGATGCTTCTTCCGTCCACACCCTTTAGCTGCATACAAACCCGCAGCTTGCCTTCCCGGCTCCCTTGGGGCAGCTCCCATTTCTGCTGAACAGGAATCCACGCCTCTACGGTCTGAAGCTGTCCACCGTTCTCCGGTGTGTAAACGATCCAAACCATGATACCGCCGGAGGCACTAACACTGTCAGGTGCCCATTCCTTGCTGCGCAGGATACATTGTCCCCGGGCGCACAGCACAGTGCCGATATCCGGCATATCGTCGCTGAGCTTGACCTCCTGGGTCTGTTCCCGGTCATCTACCCGCCAAAGGCACCGATTCAGGCAGGTAACTGTACGTCTTTCAAAAAGCTGTTCCATATGGCACACTCCTTATCCCACAATTCATAGTACATCCTATTCCGCCGGGGACAAGTTTATGCCTATTTTTTTTGCAGAATGAGGAATCCCGCTCCCAAAAAGCAAACTCCAAAGCAGATCCGCCAAAACTGGGTCTCCACCCAGCAGCCTACCAAAAGTCCAATTCCCAGCGCAAGCAGGCCGATCCCCCAAAGCTGTTCCCTTCGGCACATAAAAACACCCCCTGCATAAGGCTATGCAGGGGGTGTGGGTTTATGATGTGGTGTCCAGCACTTCTTTACACACCGAAAGAAGCTTAGACATAATGGGAACGCCCGCCAACCGCCCATAGCCCCCCTCCTCCACCACTACGATGAAAGCCAAGGGATATTCCTCCTCCGCCACGAAGCCGGTAAACAGGGCGTTGGACTCCTTGCTGTCGGACTGGGCCGTTCCGGACTTGGCGCAGACCTGCATATCCGGGAAATTCTCCGCGCCGTATTTCTCCAAAACATTGTTTCGCATCATTTGCTGAAGCTCCAGTGCCACCGATTCCGGCATGATCCGCTCCGAAGTCACCGAAGAGGCGGAATAGGTGATGTCACCGCCGCAGCTTACCTCAGAAACAACATAGGGCTGTATGCCGACTCCTCCGTTGGCGATCGCGCCGACAAAGGAAAGGAAGGCACAGGGATTGATTTGATCTCTATGCTGCCCGATACCGCTCCACGCGATTTGATTCACGCCGGCATCGGTTACATCGAAATTCCCTTCCACCGTGGTAATGCCATCGAAGGAAACGGATTCGGTAACGCCGTATTTTTCCACGTACTGCGCCAGCTTTTCCGCCCCAAGCTGATCGACGATGCTGGCAAACGCGCAGTTGCACGACTGCGCCAGCGCGGAATCAAAGTCCAGCGTGCCGTGGGCATACTCACAGGTCACCGGGTCTGTGGGATAGTAGTAGCTGCCGGTGCAGGTGAAGGTCTGCTCCCGAATGTCCGGGATCTCCTCCAATGCGGCGGCAACCGTTACCAGCTTGAAAACAGATCCGGGAACGTAGGCGGATCTGGTAAACCGGTTCATATACACGCCCTCATACTCCTCCGCGTTTTCCTCCGAAATCGTAGGGGGGTCATCGGGGTCGTAGGTGGGCGTGGACACGGCGCACAGGATCTCGCCGGTCTTGTAATTGTAGATAGCCACCGTCCCCTTGGCAGTTCCCATGGCCTCCAGCGCGGCAGTTTGCAGCTTTGCAGAAAGGGTTAGCGTGGTGCGGCCCGTGCCGGAATAGCTGTACAGTCCGGAAATCGAATCGAAGCCCGCCATTTTCTCGGCATAGCTTGCCACCGCAGGCGCGCTGATATAGCCGTAGCGGTCGCCAAGCCAGTGCAGCGTAGCCTTACGCAGCTCCTGAGAGGAGGCATAGGTGCGTGTGTCTTCGGTGTCCAGCAGCAGTTCTCCGTCCCGATCCGTGACGATGCCGCAGCCGATGTTGGTGCCATTGTATATGTGGGGACTGCCCTGTGTCATCACCCACGTACCCGCTTTCATGAAATACTCTGCCACAAAGAAGCCCACGCCGCCCAAAAGCACCGCGATAAAAAGCAGCATGGCCACAGAGCGTCTGGCAATCCTATTCATTCAGCCCCCTCCATTTCCCGGAACGCACCGCAAAGCTGGCATCCTGCCGGGTGTCCGCCGCCTTAACAAAGGCCAGCAGCCCCCACGCGCAAATCATGCTGGAGCCGCCATTGGACACAAAGGGGAAGGTCACGCCGGTCAGGGGCAGAACGTCCAATGTGCCCAACACATTGAAGGTGGTCTGTATCACCAGTATCGCCCCCGCGGTGCAGGCACCGATGGTATAAAAGCTGCTGCGGCTGACCGCGGAGCACCGAACAGTAAAGCCTGCCAGTATCACGATCGCCAGCACCAGCGCAATGGGCATGATCAGTCCCCATTCCTCCGCCAGCGTGGCAAACACCATATCCGAGTCGGAGGCGAACAGATTTTCCATCCACCCCTTGCCGATTCCCAAGCCAAACAGACCGCCGGAGGCAATACACATCAGCGCGCGTGTTTGCTGATAGCCCTTACCCAAGGGGTCTTCCCAAATATGCCGCCATGTAGCAAACCGCTGCAGCGCGTGGGGGGCAAGCCGCAGCGCAATCACGCCCGCAAAGCCCAATGCCGTCAGTGCCAACGCCACCGTACCCACGCTTCCGGAGCGCATATAGGCAATCACCAAAAAGGCAAAGAAGAAGATCAGCGCCGTACCGAAATCGTTCATCAAGGCAAGGCAACCGCAAAGCACCAGCGTATAAGTGATGAACACAATCAGATTGCGCTTGTCCAGCAGCCGATCCATGGCAGACGCGCCGACATATACAAAGCAGACCTTGGCAAGCTCGGAGGGCTGGATGGACATCGGCCCGATCACCAGCCAGTTTTTTGCCCCGTAGTATTCCTTGCCAAACAGCAGCGTCACCGCCAAAAGAGCGATTCCCACCGCGGCGGCAATCTGCCGCATTTTTTTTGCCCGCTCCAGATCCCGCATAGACCATGCTACCACCAAAAATGTAACCAGTCCCAGCGACATGGCAATCAACTGCTTCACCGATTCCTCCGGCTTGACGGCGCAGATCGCCGCCATGCCCATGGAGCAAAGGAGAAACGCCAATGTCTCTACCTCAAAGGCAGGCCGGCGGATGCACAAATAGAAAACCAGCAGCGCCCATTGCAGCGCGGCAATACCGCCGTAGCCCGCCAAAACAGAAGTCGCAGGCGCGCCGCTGAGCAAAAAGCCCAAACAGCTCAACGCCTGAAGGATGGTCAGCACCAGAAGATTCGCTACGCTCTCCATGCCGCTGGACGCCTTGGTGCGAAGCTGCGCCAAACGCTCCACCTGCTGCTTGGAGATCGGCTGAAGCATCATTTCCACACCGCCAATGGATATCTCATCCAGCTCCTCCAGAGCCCGCATACGGATTTTTTTCCCGTTTACAAATACGCCGTTTTTCGAGCCGGTGTCGGTGATTGTCCAGCTTCCGTCGTCATACCGGGTCAGAACGGCATGATTGCGGGACACCGTGGGAAAATCAATGACCACATCGCACCGCTTGTGCTGGCCGATGACATTCTCCCAATGGGTAATGGGAATCCGTTCTCCGGCCTTCAAAACCAGCCATGCCCAAATTTCCGGCTCTCGCCGGAAGGTCAGCAAGGGTCTGCCGCACCGCCAAAGCAGCACCAGCACCAAAGCAGGCGCAAGATACCGCATCACGGCAAAATATACGCTGATTACCGATGTGCTCAAATCCGTCAGCGATTGCAGAGTCTGATTCACGCACCCACCTCCTTCTCTTTCTACAGGCATTGAAAGCTACTGTGTACACATCCTATCATATCTGTAAAAAAAAATCAATTTATCATTTGTTTTTCGGACTTTATGTGTTATAATCTATATAATTGGAAAATTTGTGTGTCATTGTAAGGCTATGCCAGCGAAAACAGCATCCCATTCCGGCTGTAGCACTCCCGCAAGCGTGGCATCCGCCATGGCGCAAACACAGTAGTGGTATGTGCCGTCATCCAGCAAAACCGCTCTGCCAAGCTGCTCCTCTCCCTCTCCCGCGGCACTCCATACCCATTCGTAGCGGCGGAGGTCTTCCTGCTGTGTCTGTATAACCGTCAGCTTGTCAAGGTCAAAGCCGCACACACTTTGCACGGAGGAATTTAAATTTCCCCCTTGCAGCGTCTGTACAGTCAGAGTATAATCATTACACAGATATAGCTTTCCCCCATCCTCTGAATTGATTACCGGCGCAGCCGCGTGATCCGGAAGCTCCAGCTTCAGCTCCGCCATGGGTGCCATTACCGGCTGAATCAGCTCATCGGACACCGTTTCAAAGGTTTGGGCAGCCCCGCAGCCGCAAAGCAGTCCCGCCACCAAAAGCAAACAAAGTATTTTCTTCACATTCTTACCTCCTGAAAGGATATTATGTTATGAGATTCCTGTTGCCATACCTCCTTATAATCAATGCGCTTGGCTACCTGCTTATGTATGTGGACAAGAAAAACGCCAGGCGCAGAGCACGCCGGATTCCCGAAAAGGTATTACTGTCCTTTGCGGTGCTCGGCGGCAGTCTTGGCGTGCTGCTTGCTATGGAGTGGCTGCGCCACAAAACCAGACATAAAACCTTCCGCTTCGTAACCATCGGCTCCTTTGCCGTTCACATCAGCGTTTTTCTGCTGATTCTCGGCTCAGCACGGTGATTGGACGCGCTCTTTGGGCTGTCCCTAAAGCCCTCTAACTACATATACGCGCAAAGCTGTCATTGTCCGGGTTCTATCCCCAAACAATGACAGCTTTATTATTGTCCTATCAGGCTCAGTTCGACCACCACGGCAGAGATTAGCATCATAATCAAAAAGGCCAGGATCCCCGGGGAGGTGAAGAACGCCCGCCAGCAAAGCGGGTCGTTTTGGTTGTCCCGCAGGTACTCACCGATTCGTTTCCAACGCAAAAGCAGCACCACCGCCGCCACCGCGGCGGCGCACAGCACCAGTGCCCACACCAATGCGTCTCCCATGCCCCAAAGCCCGCCAAGCCGGGACAGTGTATCGGCAAGAATCAGATTATTGAACATATGCAGCACCATCGCCCAGACCATGTTATACTCCATTGCCACATAGCCCAGTATCACACCCACGGCGAAGGCATAAACGCCTTGAATCAAATTCCCGTGAAAAACGCCAAACAAAATCGCGCTGGCAAAAATCGCGAATTTCTTCCCGCAGGGCTGCAGCGTTCGCAGAATCAGTCCCCGAAACAGCAGCTCCTCCGCGATTGGCGCGCCCAGCCCTACATAAAGGAACATACTCCAGTTATCCGTAGACACCTCCGGCATACCGGAATATTCCAGCCCCAGCAACGCCAAAAGCTGCTCCCACAGGACTGAAAACACCACCAGCGCAAGCTGGACGCTGACAAAGACCGCGCCGATCCCCAGCAGGCTGCCCGGCTTCATGGGTCTGCCCCTTTGCCAAACTGTCCGAAAGCAGAAGTCCTTCTTTTTCCACGCCAAAAGGCAAACCATACCAATGGCAATCGCCGCAAAATACCCCCAGCCGCCGGATGCCGCGCGCTGCTGCAAGCTTTCCAAATCCCCAACGCCTTCGGTGAGCATGGCAAAAACGATCTCCACCACCATAGCCGCCATCACCGCTACATTCATGATTACCGTATAAATGACCAGCGCGACGCCCTGTGAATTGCATAGCTGCCGCGTTCTTGCCAGCCACTGCCGCCGGACATCAGATTCCAATGTCATGCTTCTACCTCCATGGCCATAATCACTGCCTCGGCTGTTTTCATTCCGTCAATGGCAGCGGACATGATTCCACCGGCATAGCCCGCACCCTCTCCGGCGGGATATAAGCCAATTAAAGAGCATTGCCGGCTCCCATCCCGCAGGATCCTTACCGGGGAGGAGCTTCTGGTTTCCGGCGCGGTCAGCACCGCGTCGGGATCTGCAAAGCCTGTTAAACAGCCTTCCAGCTCCGTGATCGCCGTTTTCAAGGGCGAGAGAATCCGCTCCGGCAGAACCTGACGCAAATCGCACCATGTGACCCCCGGCCTATAGGTGGGACGCACCGCCCCCGGACCTGTACTGGGCCGTCCGGCAAGCAAGTCGCCAAACCGCTGCGCCGGAGCACGGTAGCCGCCCACAGCATAGGCTCGCCGCTCGATCTCCCGCTGCCAGCGCACGCCCCCCAGAACCCCCTCATAAGGAAAGTCCGCGGGATTCAGCGTCACCAGCAGCGCGGCATTGGCATTTTCGCCTTCCCGATTGGCATTGCTCATGCCGTTGGTTACCACGCCGCCTTCCTCCGATGCCGCCGCCACCACATAGCCGCCGGGGCACATACAAAAGCTATATACCGTCCCGTCCGGCAAATGCCGAACCAGCTTATAGTCCGCAGGGGGAAGGGCTGGATTATCCCCGCCGTACTGGGCGCGGTTTATGGCGGACTGCTTATGCTCGATTCGCACACCCATGGAAAAGGGCTTCGGCTCCATACCGATCCCCTGCTCCAGCAGCATTTGGAAGGTATCCCGTGCGGAGTGACCGATGGCAAGGATCGCCTGCTTACAGGCAATTACCTCTCCGTCCTCCAGCACCACAGCGGTGAGTCTGCCGCCCTGTGTCCGCAGTCCGGTCACCTGAGAACGGAAACGTACCTCGCCCCCCAGGGACTGGATACGGCGGCGCAGATTCTGCACCACCTCCACCAATACGTCCGTGCCTACATGGGGCTTTGCGTCAAAGAGGATATCCTCCCTCGCCCCCGCTTTTACAAGCTCCTCCAAAATCCAGCCGATTCGCAAATCGTTCACCCCGGTATTGAGCTTGCCATCGGAAAACGTTCCGGCACCGCCCTCGCCGAACTGCACATTACTTCGAATGTCCAGTTCCCCTCCGGCAAAAAACCGCTCTACCTTTTCCTTCCGGGTCAGGGCATCCTCGCCCCGTTCCAGCACCAACGGCTTCAGCCCCGCCATCGCCAGCACCAGCGCGGCAAACATCCCCGCCGGCCCGAAGCCAATCACCACCGGCCGGCTGTCGCAGGTCTTAGCCTTGGGAACACGGTAACGGTCTGTGGGCGCGATTCCCGCCCGCTTACAACCGCTCATTTTCAATATTTTTCGCTCATTTCCGCTCACAGCTACATCTACGGTATAGACCAGCTTCACATCCGGCCTTTTTCGGGCATCCACAGAACGGCGCACCAGCCGGATTTCCCGGATCTTAGAGCTATTGAGCTTCAAAAGCCTTGCCGCTTCATAGCTGAGCTGGTTTACATCGTGCTCCGGCGGCAATGCGATCTCCCGGATTCGTATCATGCCAATTCCTTTCCGGCGCTGTATCCGGCAAGCCGTCCGGAGCTCCACGCCCATTGCAGATTGTAACCGCCGCAGTCACCGTCAATGTCCAGCACCTCACCGCAGGCGTACAGTCCCCCCACCAGCTTGCTTTCCATGGTATCGGGGCAAAAGTCCTCTGTTACGATTCCTCCGGCGGTGACCTGTGCGTGATCCATACCCATAGGCTCCACAAGGGGGATCTCCAACCCCTTTATCACATCACAAAGGGCATCCAGATCCGCCCCGGCACATTTCAGAAGCACCGCTCCCAGTCGGTTATGCAAAATACCAACCGCCAGCTCCTCCGCCGTACACCCACGGGCTTTGCGGCGAAGCAGCTCCGCCTTTAATTCGGCTTTTTCCATATTCGGCAAAAAATCCAGCCTGCACAGCCAATTCCCCTTGCCATAGCAGGCATCCCGGCTGACTTCAAATATCACAGGCCCTGAAAGCCCGTACTGGGTAAATTGCAGCTCCCCCTCACTTTGGGCATGGAGCTGACCGTCACGAAAAACAGCGGCGCGGCAATGGGTGCGGATTCCCTTCAAGGCCGCCGCCTGACCCCAATCGCTCTTTAGCTGCACCAGCGTGGGGCGAAGCTTGGTCATGCGGTGACCCATGCCGCGCAGGAGCTGATAGCCGGACATACTTCCCCCCAGCTTCGTGCCCGCCAAGCCGCCGCAGGCGATAATCACCCTATCACATTCCACGGAACGCTCCGCGCTTTCCACGCAGAAGCCCGTTTCCGTTTTCCGCAGACGGGACACCTCAAAGCCGGTATGCACCTGCACCCCGGCCCGCTCCAAGGCAAACCGGAGAACATCCACCACGGAATTGGCATGGTCGGTATATGGGTACACCCGGCCGCTCTCCTCCGCCACCGTAAACAGTCCCAGCCCCCGAAACCACTCCAGCGTATCCTCCACGCCATAGCGGTCAAGCGCGGGAGACGCAAAGTCCACGCACTCACCGTGGTAGCCTGACTCTCCGGCATGGAGATTGGTCAAATTGCACCGCCCGTTTCCGGTGGCTTGCAGCTTCCGCCCGACCCGGGCCTGCCGCTCCAGCAGCAGCACCTGCACACCGGGCCGCTCCGCCGCGGCCAATGCCGCAGCCATGCCCGACGCGCCGCCGCCAATGACACAAACAACCATGCTGTTTCCTCCAAACTTCTGTTTCTTGACGCTATTATACTCCAATCCGCCACAATGCACAAGAAAAACTTCCTTGCATTCAGGGAAAGCTATGATATAATATATTTGGTGATACAATGAATCGGGATAATATCGAAAAAATCGCCCAATCCCCCGAGGACCGGCTGCTTCTGGCAAAGGCTTGGGATAAGCTCAACGCCGGGATCCGGCGGAATATCCCCGCTCACACCGGATTTTTAAGCCCCCGGGAGCAGGAGCTTTGCCGTTACCTGTTCGGCTCTTCTTCGCAAATCCACTATTTCGGCGGCTGCCCGGAGGCAGAACGGCGGATGGTCTGCTTTCTGCCGGATTATTTGGAGCCGGAATGGCTTTTCGGTGAGGACTCCCCCATTGTGTGTCTACGCGCCGCCTTCTATGAGGGTGAAACCCTTACCCACCGTGACCTTTTGGGCGCGCTCATGGGTGCGGGCATCCGCCGTGAAACCGTTGGGGATATTTATATGGACAGCGGGAGCTGTGACTTCTTCGTTACCGAAGAAATCGCCCCGTTTCTTCTGCAAAATCTGACTCAGGCCGGACGGGTCAAGCTGCGGACTCAGCAGCTTGCCTTGACGCAGGTACGGCTGCCGGAGCAAAATGTTCTCGTTCTGCGGGATACGCTGGCATCTGTACGGCTGGACAGCGTGATCAGTGCCGGCTTTCGTATCAGCCGCGGTGCCGCCGCGCAGCACATCGCCGCCGGACACGCCGCAATAGACGGTCTGACCTGTCAAAAGCCGGATAAGCCGGTGGAGCAGGACAGCAAAATTTCCGTCCGGGGACTTGGCAAGCTCAAGCTGGAGCAGGTCAATGGGCAAACTAAAAAGGGACGCATCTCGGTGGTGATCCACCGTTATCTGTGAGGTACACTATGAATATGAACGAAGTGATCGCCAGAATCAACGCTTTGGCGCAAAAGGCAAAGGAACAGCCCCTGACTCCTGAGGAAATCACGGAGCGGGATGCCCTTCGCAAAATTTATATCGACTCTGTGCGGGCCAATTTGGTGGGGCAGTTGGAAAACACCTACATCGTCGGCCCAGACGGCAAAAAGCGCAAGCTGGAGCGCAAATAAAGGAGGTATCCCCTATGGCAACCAAAATCATCACCATCAGTCGTGAATTTGGCAGCGGCGGACGGAGCATTGGCAGAGAAGTGGCAAACCGCCTTGGTATTCCCTTTTACGATAAGGAGCTGGTGGAACAGATCGCCGTGGATTCCGGCTTCGCCCCCACCTTTGTGGAGGAGCATGGAGAACACTCTCCCACCGCAAGCCGGCTTGCTTACGCCTTCTCCCATCAGGCTGTCCCCGGTGTCATGAACGGAATGTCCACTGCGGACTTTCTTTGGAGCATCCAATGCACCGTGATCCAACAGCTCGCCGAGAAAGGCCCTTGTGTGATCGTCGGCCGCAATGCGGACTACATTCTGAAAGACCGCAAGGATGTGCTCAATGTGTTCATCCACGCGGATATGTCCGCAAGAGCGGATCGCATCGTCCGGCTGTACGGAGAGTCGGAAAAAAGCCCGGAAACCCGGCTTCAGGAAAAGGATAAGCGGCGCAAAATCAACTATCAGCACTATACCGGACGCACTTGGGGTATGGCAGGCAACTACGATTTGTGCCTTGACAGCAGCACTCTGGGCATCGACCACTGCGTTGACATTATCGTTTCTCTGGCAAAATAATCTCTACATTTCATAAAAATCGGCAGCTCATTTACGAACTGCCGGTTTTTTTATTGCTTTTTTTCACTGGCTTCAGCCCCAGCACCAAGTAGCCCAGCGCGCAAACGGCACACAGTCCTGCCGCTTCCGGCAGAAAGGCTATCAGGTGAAGTCCAAGGATATACGGCTTCAGCACAAACAAGAACCGTATCACCGCAGTCAGGAAAAATGCCGCTACGGATATTTCCTTGCTTAGAAGCCCCGCCACAGCGCAAAAGCACAGTCCGCCGCAAAGCAGATAGGCTATGATGCCTAAAACCGTGCGAAATACGTTGCCATACTGGAAGCATTGCACCATCAGCAGCACACAGTATGCCGCCCCGATGATGCCGTAAAGCCCTGCGGCATCCAGCTTTACCCCCCGCAGCAGCACAATCAGTGCCAGCTCCAGCAGTAACGGGAGGATCAGCCCCAGCAGCAAGGTGCCAAAACCCACGCTTTCTGTTCTGCTAAAACCAAAATAGTAGACCGCGCGCAAAAACAGCGCAATCCCCAGTAAAACACAGCCGGTGGAAACAGCCTTCCCGTCCATATCCATATGATAATGCCTGACTGTCTGTTTCATCACAGTACCTCCATTTATACGCCTGCCAGTTCTCCGTCTTTGATGTGGATGCTGACACCGTTGACCTCAACATCCTCCTCAGCGTTGATCAGGATATATTTCACGCCGCCAATGACCCTTGTTTCAATCAAATCGGTTCGGTCCGGCGCGACCTTGATGGACACATCCGGCGTGCGGATCTCAAAACGCTTATTGTCGATGATGTTTTTGGGGTGCAGCTCCGCCTCAAAGCCGAAGGCTTCATCATAGTCCACACTGAATTTGGCAAGATGCTCCTGAGAAACCCCGCAGGCTGCCAAAACCTCCTTCACCTCCTGCTTGCTTACCAGCAGGGGCTCGGGGATGTGGCTTTCCTTGTGCAGCTCGATCCTCTGGCAAAGCTCATTATGGACATTCTGGACCAGATCCATGCTGCACTCCGAATCCATGGATGCGGACAGAAGGGCTTCAAAGCTCTTCTTCTGTACTGCCGCGGGCTTGGGAATGGGCACATGGAACACCGCTTCTACAAAAGCCTCATGGCTTTCCTTGGGGCTGTGGGTATAGTAAAGGGCGTTATAGATATTGGTGGCTCTGCCGTCAAAGGCGGGGAACAGAAATCCCAGCTCCGGGGCGGATACGATGTCCAGCATCCCGCCGTCGTGGAATTGCTTGGACTCGGGGATATAGTGCAGATTGGGCTTGGACTGCTTCACCGGGCAAATGGCGCACAGCAGATAGGTATATACCTCGCTGGACGCATCCGACTGGCTGTCGCCGTCCTTGCTCTTAAAGGGCACGTCGTAGCTGTCGCAGCCCAGCAGGATCAGGTAGTTTCCATCCAAACGCACGGTGTCGATCACCTTTTGGTAAAATTGCAGCCGGAGATCTTCTTCCTTCAGCTTCGTGGCCCGCAGCTCCATCAGCAGCTTATGCTCCGGGCTGTCCGCCACCTGCGCCGTCTTAAAAGGAATGTCGATCAGATTTTTCCCCAAGGTGCCGGAAAGACTGCGCTTAAGCAGGCCGAAATACTTTTCCGCCTCGTTTTCCGGCATCATTCCGGTGCTTTGCTGGAACTGGGAAATGATTTGCTGATTGTCATTGACATAGCAGCCATATATGGCTGTCATATTGCTGCGGTCACGGCGGACACGCCGCCGGATCTCGCCAATTTCCTTTGTATTCATCAAATCCTCCTAACGGTGGTGGCTCATTCCCAAAGGCATTTCCAATTTTGGATAAAGTATTCCACGCCGGAATACACAGTGGTCACCACAACGACCCCCACGACTGTCCAGCAAAGCCACATTACAGTAGGAAACGCCATTAGAACGCAAAGGCCGATCATGGAGCTGGCGGTCTTTACCTTTCCGCTCCAGCCCGCGGCAATGACGGTGCCCTTACCCACCGCCACCAGCCGAAGGCCGGTAACGGCAAACTCACGGGTCAGCACGATCATCAGCGCCCACGCGGGCACCTGCCCCCACTCGCAGAACATGGCAAGGGCAGCGATGGTCAGCAGCTTATCCGCCAGCGGGTCTAGGAATTTACCGAAATCGCTGACTTGATTGCAGCGTCTGGCGATCTGTCCGTCCACGTAATCCGTCAGGCTTGCCAAAATAAACACAGCCAACGCCAGCCACATCCACAGCCCCGGCTGTCCACCGGAAAGGTACATCAGCGTCATATACACCGGGATGAATGCCACCCGGATCATAGTGATCTTACTTGCTAAGGTCATAGTGTTTCCTCCACCAGATAGCCGGATAAATCGCCCTCGATCAGACCGTCGATACACACGGTGACAAAGTCGCCCTCTTGTAGCGGCTCGTCACAGGAGATCCACACCCGGCCGTCAATGTCCGGGGAATCGGCATAGGTTCTGCCGAAATACTGGGAAAACTCCGGGTCAAAGCCGTCCACCAGCACCGAAAGCTCCTTGCCCATCAGGGCTTCATTGTATTCGTCCATGATTCGGGACTGGATACCCTCGATAATCGTTGCACGCTGCTGAGCCACCTCGCTGTCGGGATGCTCCATCTGTGCCGCGGGTGTCCCCTCCTCGGGAGAGAAGGCAAACGCCCCCACCCGCTCCAGCTTCAGCTCCTTCAGGAAATCGCAAAGCTCCTGAAACTCCTCCTCGCCCTCACCGGGAAGTCCGGTGATCACGCTGGTGCGAAGCACCAGACCGGGGATGCGCTGCCGCAGCTTGGCAAAAAGCTCCCGCAGATACGCTCCGTCTCCCCTGCGGTTCATCAGGCGCAGGATATTGGAATTGCAATGCTGGATGGGGATATCCAAATATTTTACGATCTTTGGCTCATCGGCAATCACATCCATGAGGGCATCGTCGATTTCATCGGGATACAAATAGTGGATCCGGATCCATTCCAGCCCCTCGATCTGACATAGCTGACGCAAAAGCTCCGGCAAAAGCCGCCGGTGTCCCGGAAGATCTGTTCCGTAGCGGCTGGTATCCTGCGCCACCACGATCAGCTCCTTCACGCCGCTGTGGGCCAAAAGTCTTGCCTCGTACAGCACGTCATCCATCTGACGGCTGCGGAATTTTCCCCGCAAATAGGGAATCACGCAGTAGGCGCAGCGGTTGTCGCAGCCCTCCGCGATTTTGATGTAGGCATAATGCTCGGGGGTGGTGACGATCCGTCCCGTTTCCTCCTCCGGCGCGTCAATGGAGCCGAATTCGGATACGGTTTCCCCGGAGAGCAGTGCCTGCAGGGCGGGAACGATCTGAGTATAACTGCCTGTACCGAGAACACCGTCCACCTCCGGCAGCTCCTCCATGATCTGCTGCTGATACCGCTGGGAAAGGCAGCCTGTCACCAGTATCTTCCCCACTGAACCCGCTTCCTTAAGCTGGGCGGTCATCAGTATATAGTCGATTGCCTCGGATTTCGCGCTGTCGATAAAGCCGCAGGTGTTGATCACCACCGCGTCGCAGCCCTCGATACCGCCGCTGACCTCAAAGCCGGCTTCCTGCACCCGGTACATCATCCGTTCGCAGTCCACCTGATTTTTGGCACAGCCCAAGGAAATAAATCCAATTTTGCTCATTTTATTCCTCCGAAGGATCCTCAATATTCAGCCGGCTCAATGCCTGCCGGATGTCACCATAGCTATGTCCCCGGCGAAGCAGGGCATCGATTGCCCGCTTTTGCGCCCGTTCGTCCCAACCGCTTTCCAGCCGTGACCGCAAGAAATCCACGATGGCTTCCTGCTGGTCGGGATAATCCGCCAACGCGTCCTCCCAATATTCCTTGGGGATCCGCTTTTCATACAGTGCCTGCTTGGCTCTGGCCAAACCGTAGCCCTTTGCGGCGCAACGGGAAACCACCTGCGCCGCCGTGTCACGGTCGTCCACCAGCTTCAGCTCCTCCATCCATGCCACGGCCTGCTCCGCCTGACGGGGATCCTCCCCCTTTTGAATCAGGCGGTGGCGAAGGTCGTCCCGGGAAACGCTGGAGGCGGTAACGATCCGCACCGCCCGCATTTTCGCGGACATCTCCCCCGCCGCGGCTCGAAGCTGTGTCAGCTCCCGGTCGCTCAGCTCCATGCCGGCATACAACCCGAAATCCTGCACCGTCTGACGGTACAGGCGCATGGTGCTGCCGTCTTCAAAGCCTACCGCATACCGCCCTGCCCGATCCGGCTTGGCGGCGAGCTTCTCAATCCTCATCGCTGAAATCGTCGGCACTTACCGCTACCGGCCGCTCAGCGGCTCTTGCGGGTCTATTGTCCACACCGGTGCCTTTCGCCATATTGGCACGCACCTCGGCTTCCACCTGCGCGGCGATTTCCGGGTTGGCTTGCAGGTACGCCTTTACGCTGTCCTTGCCCTGACCGATACGCTCCTCGCCCATGGAGAACCAGCTTCCGCTTTTCTGCACGATGTCGAACTGCACCGCCAGATCCACCAGCTCCCCCCACTTGCTGATACCCTGACCGTAATAAATGTCAAAGTGCGCTTCACGGAAGGGGGGCGCGACCTTGTTCTTGACCACCTTAACACGGGTGCGGTTGCCAATGACATTGCCGCCTTCCTTGATTGCCTCCACCTTGCGTACATCCAAACGCACGGAGGAATAGAACTTCAGGGCATTGCCGCCGGTGGTGGTTTCGGGATTGCCGTACATGACACCGATCTTCATACGGAGCTGATTGATGAAAATAACCACGCAGTTGGTCTTGGAGATATTGCCTGCCAGCTTACGCAGAGCCTGAGACATCAGCCGTGCCTGCAGACCCACGAAGGTATCGCCCATTTCGCCCTCGATCTCCGCACGGGGAGTCAGGGCGGCAACGGAGTCCACCACCACCGCGTCCACCGCGCCGGAACGAACCAGCGCG
>CAZAOL010000010.1:0-21685 GCA_964486785.1 uncultured Oscillospiraceae bacterium | reverse complement strand
CCATGACCATCACACTGCTTCTGAACTCCGAAGGCAAGAAGATGGGCAAGACCGCTAAGGGTGCGGTATGGCTCGATCCCAACAAAACTACCCCCTTCGACTTCTACCAGTACTGGCGGAACGTGGAGGATGCGGATGTACTGAAGTGTATCCGTATGCTTACCTTCCTGCCCATGGATGAAATCGAAGCTATGGCAGACTGGAAGGATGCCCAGCTCAATACCGCCAAGGAGATCCTGGCCTACGAGCTGACCAAGCTGGTTCACGGCGAGGAAGAAGCCAACAAGGCACAGGCTGCCGCTAAGGCATTGTTTGTGGGCGGCGGTGACGATGCCAATATGCCCACCACCGAAATCGGCACGGATAAGCTGGTCGACGGCAAGATCGGTATCCTGAATCTGATGGTCGCCTGCGGACTGGCACCCTCCAACAAGCAGGCCCGCCAGCTCGTAGAACAAGGTGGTGTTCTCGTCAATGACGAGAAAGTCCCCTCCGCTCAATATACCATCACCGAGGAAATGCTGAAAGAAGGCGTCAAAATCCGTAAGGGTAAGAAGGTATTCCACAAGGCAATTCTGGCATAACTACAACGCCGCCCCAACGGGCGGCGTTCAGACTGTTTAAAAACTAGTGTGTCATTCCGAGGGAGCGAAGCGACCGTGGGAATCTCAATTAAAATCCTAGCGTTTTTATGCAAAATAAGCTTCCAATCTTTTCTTGTTCTCCACACTCAGCTCTGTCAGCGGCAGACGGGGTGCGCCACAGTCGAACCCAACATAACGCATCGCCGCTTTTACAGGAATGGGATTGGGTTCGCAAAACAGCAGCTCAATCAGCGGCTGCAGCTCCTGCTGTAACGCGGCAGCTGTATCCAAATCTCCGTCCAATGCGGCTTGCGCCATAGCCTGTGTCTGCAGGGGCAGCACATTAGACAGCACGGAGATGACTCCCCTTGCCCCAAGGGAAATTGCCGGAACAATCAGATCGTCATTCCCTGTCCATACCGTAAAATCCTTACAGCTACGGCAAAGTTTTGTAATCTTGGTAATATCCGCAGAGGCTTCCTTGATTCCGGCCATATTAGGAATTCGAGCCAGCCGCTGACAGACGGAAACCGGAATATCTACGCCGGTACGTCCCGGCACATTGTAGGCAATTACGGGGATACTGACCGTATGTGCCACAGTTAAGTAATGAGCAAGCAAGCCCTCCGGTGTTGCTTTATTGTAGTACGGACTGACCACCAAAATCGCATCCGCGCCAGCCTGTTGGGCTTCAAGGCTGAGTTGTGCGGCATGGGAAGTGCAATTGCTGCCTGTTCCGGCAATAATCATACACTTCTCCCCCACGAACGCCTTTGCCCGACGGAACAGCTCCAGCTTTTCGTCATCAGTAAGTGTAGGTGCTTCTCCTGTAGTGGCACAGATCACGACCGCCTTAATTCCCGCATCTAATTGCCGCTGCAGCAACCGCTCCAGCATTGGATAATTTACCTGCCCCCCTAAGAACGGTGTGACTAAGGCGGTGCAAACGCCGGTAAATAAAGTTTTTTCCATAGCATCATCCCTCCACGCCAATCTATGCCACTGAGAGTAAATTTGCGTGTTGCAAAAACGGGCGAATCAGGATATAATCAATGAAATGTTTCGCTTAGGAGGAAACGGCTTGAAAACACAGGATTTTTGGTATGATCTGCCGGAGGAGCTGATTGCCCAGACTCCCTTGGAGAAAAGAGACAGCTCCCGGCTTTGCGTAATGGACAGGAATACAGGCGCGATTTCTCACCGTCACTTTTACGATGTGATTGACTACCTCCGCCCCGGCGACTGTCTGGTGATGAACGATTCCCGGGTGCTTCCAGCACGTCTGCTTGGGCATCGCCCCACCGGCGGCGCGGTGGAGGTTTTGCTGCTGCGTGACCTTGGAAATAAGCAGTGGGAATGTCTGTGCAAGCCCGGTCGGAAAATGCAGATTGGAAATGAAGTCATTTTCGGCAACGGAGAATTGACCGCCGTTGTGACCGATGTCCGGGAGGATGGAAACCGAGTAGTCCAATTCTCCTACGAGGGAATCTTCCTTGAGGTGCTGGAACGGCTGGGAAAAATGCCCCTTCCCCCTTATATCAAGGCTGAGCTTGAGAATCAAGAGCGGTATCAGACCGTATATTCAAGGGAGGTCGGCTCAGCCGCCGCCCCTACCGCCGGATTGCATTTTACCAATGAGCTTTTGGAGCAAATTCGTGCAAAGGGTATCAACACAGCCTTTGTCACGCTCCATGTCGGACTGGGTACTTTCCGCCCTGTGAAGGCAGACGACATTCTCGACCATCATATGCACGCCGAGCTGTGTATGCTATCCGAAGAGACCGCCCAAATTCTCAACCAGACCCGGAAACAAGGCGGACGCATCGTATGCGTCGGCACTACCTCCTGCAGAACGCTGGAATCTCTGATCAACGAGGACGGCAGCTTTGAAGCAAGGTCTAAATGGACGGAGATTTTCATTTACCCAGGCTATCAGTTCAAAGCGATGGATGCCCTTATCACCAATTTCCATCTGCCGGAAAGCACGCTGGTTATGCTGGTTTCCGCCTTTGCCGGACGTGAAAACGTCCTGCACGCCTACCGTGAGGCGGTGCGGGAACGCTACCGTTTCTTCTCCTTCGGCGATGCCATGCTTATGATATAAAAAGAGAGGGGCAAGCCCCTCTCTTTTTATGAAACCGGATATTAGACTCTCTCCTTGACCTTAGCGGCCTTGCCCATGCGGTCACGCAGATAGTACAGCTTAGCGCGACGAACCTTGCCCTTACGGACGGTTTCAATCATGGCAACATTGGGAGAATGCAAGGGGAACACCTTCTCACAGCCGACACCGTAAGAGATACGGCGAACGGTGATGGTTTCGGTGATGCCACCGTGCTTGCGGGCAATGACAGTACCCTCGAACACCTGAATACGCTCACGAGCGCCTTCCTTGATGCGAACGTGTACACGAACGGTATCGCCGACCTTAGCTTCGGGCAGCTCTTCCTTCATGTACTGGCTGTTAAGAGCCTTTACAAGATCCATTTCTTTGTCCTCCTTAGATATTAGGCGTTCATGCGTCAGTATTCGCGCAGAGGACTCACCTTGATTTCAGACTGACGTATTATAGCATGCTGTAATACAAAAATCAAGTAGTATTTCCATTATTTTTTTATTTTCCCGGGAAATAAATGCCCGTCTTGACGGTGTTTTTCCCTTATGCTATAATACTTCTAATATCAGGAAAGGTCTGCGTGCGGACGCAGAAGCAACAGCTCATGAAGGCAAAAAAGCTACATTTGATATACGGCTGGGTGGTGACGGCGCTATTGATCGCCGTGGGTATCGCACTGATCGCATCCTGCCTCAGCATCTATCACAGCGGTGACCGTCCTTACTCCCCCACTTCGATTGCGCAGCAATTTCAGAAAATATCCCTGCTTGTTTACATCAGCCTCGCTGCCGTATTGGGAGGAATCGTATTAAGGCTTGCCCTTCCCGCAGAAGCCGCACGCCCCAAAGCCACCCCCTCCCCTTGGATGCAGCTTACCCGGCAGCAGGCAAAAGCGGGCAGCTTGACCAGTCCCTTTGCGGAGTCTGCCGCCAAAGAGCAGGCATTGAGAAAACGAATCAAACGAATTGCACTCGCCGCCTATATCATTTTAATGATATATCCTCTCCGTTATCTACTGGATAGCTCCAACTTCACGGTAGAGAACCTTAACGCGGATATTGTTAAAGCCCTTGCTATGGCACTTTTGCCGGCTGTATTGGGACTTTGCGGATGTTTTATTTGTAGACATTTCTGTGATAAAAGCCTGCTGCGGGAGGTCACTGTGTGGAAAGATGCCATTGCCGCCGGTGCATACACCACGCAGGCACAGGGCAGCTCCAAAAACATAAAGGTAAATACAATCCGGACCGTAATACTTGTTTTGGCTGCCGGACTGATCATCGCCGGAATTTTCAATGGCAGTGCTGCTGATGTACTGCTGAAAGCAATCGCAATTTGCACGGAATGTATAGGACTGGGTTGATATGAAAAATAAAACACAAGAAAAAAAGAAATCGCTGCGAGAGTGGTTCTCCACCCATCGCCCAACCAAACGGCGCATAATCCAGCTCTATGCCGCGCTGCTGACCAACGCGAACCTAAAAGGCTTCGGTTCCGGGCAAATTTATCAGGGCAACGCAAAATATTTGTGTACTCCCGGATTGAACTGCTACTCCTGCCCGGCCGCTGCCGCTTCCTGTCCTTTAGGTGCGCTGCAAAACGCCTTGGCGGGTACGAACACCAAGCTCCCCTATTATATCTTTGGCATCCTTTTGCTGTATGGACTGATGTTCGGTCGCTGGATTTGCGGCTTCCTTTGTCCGTTCGGTCTGATTCAGGATTTGCTTCATAAAATCAAAACGCCAAAGCTGAAAAAAAGCCGCTTTACCCGTATCGCTTCTTATTTTAAATATGTAATTTTGGCGGTAATGGTAGTCATCCTGCCACTGATTTATGCCCTTAAGGACTTTCCCCTTCCCGCATTCTGCAAGTACATCTGCCCTTCCGGCACGCTGCTGGGCGCAGGCGGACTGCTGTCTAACTCCGCAAACTCCGATTTGTTCGGTATGCTTGGCCCGCTGTTCACATGGAAATTTGTGCTTTTGGTGGCACTGATTGTCGGATCCGTTTTCATATACCGCTTCTTCTGTCGCTTCTTCTGCCCTCTCGGTGCGATTTACGGCTTATTCAACAGGATTTCCCTTTTGGGTATGAAGCTGGATGAACCCAAATGTATCCACTGTGGACTGTGCGTCGGAAGCTGTCAAATGGATATTCGCCACGTCGGCGACCACGAGTGCATTAGCTGCGGTAAATGCGTGACAGTATGTCCCACCGGTGCGATCAGCTATAAAGGGCCCAAGATTCTGCTGGCCCCCAATGAAACCGGCGAACGGCCCAAGACAAAGCAGTATGACCCCTGCGACCATCCCGGTACACCGCTGCCGAAGAAGACAAAAATCGCCCGGGCAGCCGTCGCGCTGATTATGGCCTTGGTTTTGGCAGGCTCGCTGGTATACTACAATGTGATTGACAAAGACCCCGAGCCGGTTGCCGTTGGCGGTGAAATCGGTAACGTCTGTCCGGATTATGAACTTTCCCTATATGAGCAGGAAGGTTTCATAACTCCCAGTGATTACCGTGGAAAAATCACTGTTATAAACTTCTGGTACATCTATTGCAGTGCTTGCGTTAAAGAGCTACAGACTGAATTCCCGATGATTCAACAAACCTACGGCGATTCCGTTGAGGTAGTCGTGGTACACTCCAATCAGGAATACGGTGTGGATATCACGGAATACATTCACTCCAATTTCCCGGAGAGCTATGGCTACACTCATTGCCGGGATGTGGAAAACGAAGCCTTTTTCAAAAGCCTTGGCGGCACCTCCGCATGGCCGGTTACAGCCATATTGGATGAAGACGGTGTTATCGTCTACAAGGTCATCGGCTCGACTACCTTTGAGGAAATGCAAGCAGTCATAGACGGTCTGCTAAACGAATGATAAAGCATCCCGCTCCTTCCACACGGAGGAGCGGGATGTTTTTTTATGCGATTGTCAGTAGAAAATAAGCCACCATATATACGATAGCCAGCACGGTCAGCACAATCAGCATGGGCTTAACCATCATCCGCACCGCACTCCAATAGGTTTTCCAGACCTCCTTGGGATCCGGTCTGGGTGCCGTTGGGGCACGTTTCCCTTGACGCGGAGAAGATATGCCGGACATATCCGCCAGCGTCCTGCCGTCGTCCACATATCTGATTTTATCTTTTTTCTTTGCCATAATTACAATAGGTGGCAGGCCGCGAAATGTCCCGGCTCATGCTCTTTATACTCCGGAGGAACGTGCTTACACACCTCGGTAGCATAAGGGCAACGGGTATGGAACCGGCAGCCCTTGGGCGGATTGGCAGGAGAAGGAATATCCCCTTGCAGCTTAATGCGCTCCATTTTAGCCGTGGGATCCGGATTCGGCACTGCGGAGAACAGTGCCTTGGTGTATGGATGCAGCGGATTCTTGAAGATATCCGCCTTTGTGCCGTATTCCATCATCGCGCCCAAATACATAACACCAATCTTATCGGAAATGAATTTGACCACGGAGAGATCATGGGAAATGAAGATGTAGGCAAGGTTCATCTCCCGCTGAAGCTTTTTCAGCAGATTGATGATTTGCGCCTGAATGGACACATCCAGCGCGGAAACCGGCTCATCACAAATTACCAGCTTAGGATTCACGGATAGCGCACGGGCAATACAAATGCGCTGCCGCTGACCGCCGGAGAATTCATGAGGATACCGCTCAAAATAGTAATCCCGCAGTCCGCATTTGTCCATCAGCTCCAGTACATACTCCTTGACCTGATCCTTGGGGACAATTTTATGTACCTCTACAGGCTCAGACAGGATACCGCCCACGGTATCTCTGGGGGGCAGCGAGGAATAGGGATCCTGGAAAATGATTTGCATCTGCTTGCGGATCTCACGCATTTGCTTGGAATTGTAGTCTGTAATGTCCTGACCGTCAAAGATAATTTGACCGCCGGAAGGCTTATGGAGCTTTAAGATTGCCCGACCGGCTGTGGTCTTACCGCAGCCGGACTCTCCTACGATACCCAATGTCTCACCGGGCATCAGCTTGAAGGAGATATCATCCACAGCCACAAGCTCTCTTGTGACCTTTCCGGTGATGGTCTTTTGAATCGGGAAGCATTTGCGAAGATGCCGCACCTCTAAAACCGCCTCTTGATCGAAAGGCCGGGCGCAATCTTCTTCAATCTGTGCTTTCCGCTTCGCCTGATATTCCGCAGCAATCGCGGCATCATCATACGCCTGAGGAACCTTCAATTTTTCATCAGCCATTGTCTTTCCCCTCGTCGTACAAATGACATGCGACAAAGTGTGTGGGACTCACCTGCACCATGCCGGGATAATCTCCCGAACAGGCTTTGGCGCACATCGCGCATCTTTCCTTAAAATAGCAATGGGAGGGCATATTCACAGGATTCGGAACATTGCCGGAAATATTATAAAGCTCCGTATCATCATCCAGAGTCATGGTGGGCTTGGACTTTTGCAGGCCGATGGTATAAGGGTGCTTGGGATCCTGGAAAATCTCCAAAACCGTGCCTTTCTCAATCACCTTACCGGCATACATGACCACCACATAGTCTGCCATCTCCGCAATCACGCCCAAATCATGAGTAATCAGCAGAATCGAGCCATCGATTTTATTTTTGATATCCTGCAGCAGATCCAAAATCTGCGCCTGAATGGTAACATCCAACGCAGTGGTAGGCTCATCCGCAATAATCAGCCGCGGCTCTGCCGCCAAAGCCATGGCAATCATTACACGCTGACGCATACCGCCGGAAAGCTCATGTGGATACGCGCCGTAGACATTTTCCGGAATGATGCCCACCAGCCGCAGCATTTCCTCGGATTTCTCCTTGGCCATCTGCTTAGTCGCGCCGGGAATGTGCAGCAGCGTAACCTCGTCCAACTGCTGTCCGATGGTGAACACCGGGTTCAGGGAGGTCATCGGCTCCTGGAAAATCATAGCCACCTGCTTGCCCCGAATTCGATGAATTTCCTGAATGGGCATTTTGGCGATGTCGTAAATCTTCTCCTCGGAAATCAGATTCCCCTGCTCGTCGCGAATCGGTTGCCCCTTGGGATCTGTCTTGTATTCCAATGACTTAAAGCGAATGGAGCCGTCTACAATTTGACCGGTAGGGCCTTGAATCAGGCGCATCACGGACATACTGGTTACAGACTTTCCACAGCCGGATTCACCAACAACGCCCACGACAGAATTTTTAGGTACGTCATAGGAAACGCCGTTAACGGCCTTTACCACGCCCTGCTCCGTAAAGAAGAAGGTATGCAAATCTTCAATTTCTAGGATGTTGCTATCATCCTTCATTTGAGTGAGAAATTCAGATTCCTCTGCCTTACGTTTTTTATAAGCCTCCAACCGCTTGATTTCCTTGGCATTTGCCTTGGCAATCGCCCGAATCTCTTTGCCGGAGAGATAATTTTTTGTTGTCTTTTCCTTTGCCATATTATCTCCTCGCTTTCGGATCCAGCGCGTCACGAAGTCCGTCGCCAACGAAATTGAAGCCAAGTACCGCAATCACAATGCAAACACCCGCAGGAACCCAAATTGTGGGATAGTTCTGCAAAATGTCCGGATTTGTGGTGATGATGTTGATCATGCTGCCCCATGCGGTATAGGGTGCTTTGATGCCCATGTTCAGGTAGGACAACGTAGCCTCGTAAAGAATCATGCTGCCAAGACTCAAGCTCATTTGCACAATTAGCTGAGGCATGACGTTGGGGACAAGGTGCTTAAAAATCTTTCGGGCGGTAGAATAGCCCATAGCCTCCGCAGCCACCATATACTCCTGCTCCCGAAGGCTCAAAATCTGACCTCTAACCAGTCGGGCAATGCCGGGCCAGGAAATCAGAGTCAGGAAGAACATGAGAATGTAGATCCGCATCCCTTCCTCAATAAGCTGCAGCTCCACCCAGCCGTCCATAGCCGAACTAAGAATCATAAGGATGGGAATACCGGGCAGGCAGATAAGAATATCGCACAGCCGCATAATGATGTTATCGGCAACACCGCCGAAGTAACCGGCAATACCGCCCATGATCACGCCAAGTATGGTCATAAGTATCACGGTCATAAAGCTGACCAGCAAAGAGACACGACCGCCATACATTAACCGGGCCAGAACATCATAGCCCTGATCGTCGGTTCCCAAAGGATGGCTGGCAGAGGGCGCGGAATACGCGTTATCGGACTCCTGCCGCTCCAATGTCTGACGCAGCTCATAGGTCACGCCATCGACGGTATATGTGGCAGTGGATTCAGAATACTCGACCATGCCGGATTTGTCAATTTCCGTTTCTCCCCACTGGGTATATACCACCGGGCCAAGGAAACAGAACAAAAACAGGCTGACCACCATTACAAGGCCAATAATACTCAACTTGGAGCGGAAGAAGCGACGCAGAAGCATTTGCGTGGGAGACATAAGACGTACGTTTTTATCCAGCGGAACGTCCTTTTCCTCCACGGCTTGCTGTTTCATTTCCATATCGTCCATATCGCACCTCCTCACTCCAGCTTCACTCTGGGATCCACCAGCGCATACATCAGGTCGGCCAACAGCACGCCGACGACGCTAAGGACCGCAAGGAACATATTATAGCCCATAATAAACGGAATATCGCCCGCATTCATGGCCTGCAGCGCGACGTTACCGATACCGGGCAGGTCAAAGACCTGCTCGGTAATGATAGCGCCGGAAAACAGAGAAGGCAGCAGTCCCGCCAGAGAAGTGACCAGCGGAATCAGGGTGTTGCGGAAAGCGTGCTTATTGATGACCACGCTTTCCTTCAAGCCCTTCGCTCTGGCAGTACGGATGTAATCAGAGTTCATGACCTCCAGCATATTGGTACGGGTCATACGCATCCGCGCGCCAATGCTGAGGATAACCACCGTCAGAATCGGGATGAACACATGACGGCCATAGTCCAGCAGCAGCGCAAAGCCGGAATAGTCCATAGTGGCATCCGTCAGCCCCAGCGGCGGGAACCATCCCAGCTCGTAGGCCAGCCAGTTCTTTAGAATATTACCAAAGAAGAACGACGGCAGCGAAATGCCAATCATAACCAAAATGGTTACCACATAGTCCCGCAGGCTGTACTGGTGGGTAGCCGCGGTGATGCCCAAAGGAATGGCGATCATGAACTCAAAAATGGTAGCAATAAAGGCAATCACAAAGGATGTACCCATATGCATAGCAATTTTCTCTGCTACAGGGATGCCGTACTTGAAGCTGGTGCCCAAATCAAAGCGCACCAAATCTCCCAGCCAGTTGAGGTAGCCCTGCAAGATCTCGCCGAAGGAGGCGTTCTCCGTAAGTCCGTATGCCTCATACATGGCATCGACCATTTCCTGATTCACGGTCGCGCCGGAGGTCTGAACGGAAACCACCTTGTTTTTTACAAAATCAATGGGCATCAAGCGTGTCAGAAAATAAATTATCAACGAAACGCCCAGCAAAACAAGAATGGAGTACGCCACTCTTTTTATGATATACTTCAACATAAAGTCACGCCCTTTTATTAGCTGGCAAACTCAAGCTCCCAAATGCGGTCAAGCGGAGAGGAATAGGGGTTTACGTCCTCAGAAAGGGTTTCACTGTTGATCACATTTGCGTTGTAGGCATAAAGCACATCACGCTGATATACAGGAAGCTCCACGGCTAGATCTAGAACATAGCCCATGGCTTCCTCGTACAGATCCGCACGCTCAGCCTGATTGTTGGTCTCGCGGGCCTGATCGATCAGCTCGCTCAAATCATCCAAAATCGCCAGTTCCTCAGCGGTGCCGCTGTTTTTCAGGTAATTGTAGCCCCAAGCCAGCGTGCTGGTGGCGGTAGAATCCTTGTGGTAGACCTGATACATATCCGGATCCAAAGCGGAGGACCATGCAGCAGCCCAAACCTCCAGAGAGCCGGTGGAAATCTTGGTCAGAGCCTGCGTATCGCACACAACGCTGATTTCCCAGCCCATGTCGTTCAGCAGTGCTGCAGCATCCCGGAACACCTTATAGGTGGGGTGATCCTGCAGCGTAGAACCGGCAATGGTAAAGGTGATTCTCAAATCGCTGTCACCGGCACTGACACCGGCAGCTTCCATGTACTTCTGAATGTTGTTGCGGGCAATTTCCTCGTCCCAAATACCCATCTGGGGATAGTCCTTGCCGTTATCCGTGGCGGAAGTGCCATCGGGGTAAGCCCAGCTAACCAAAGACTGGGGCCAGTAAATCTGCTCGGCAGTACCTGCGCGGTAGTAATCCAGTGCCAAAGAGGTGTTCATGGCGCACATGATGGCCTTACGCAGATTCTGATCATTGACCTTGGACGCATTGACGCCGATGTAGCCGTAGCCAAGCTGATCGGTGGACAGCATCTTGTAGCCCTTGGAGGCCATCTCCTGCAGCTTAGTGTAGTTTTCGTTGGTCAGGGACGGAGAGATATAGTGAACGGTTCCGTTCTCCAGCGCGCCGATGGCATTGTTGGAGCTGACCACCTGATAACGGATCTTTTCAATTTTCGCGTTTTCGATACCCTCGCCAACAGTTTCAAAGTTGGTGTTAGCCTTAAAATAGACGATATTGTTGACGTAGAAACCATTTTCGGAGGGGTTATCGTTGTTGTCAGAATCGGTAACCTTGTAAGCACCTGCACCCATGGGCAGCTTTACATTTCTGGGAGACTGGATGATGTCAGACATAAAGCTGAAATCAGCAAATTCCACGCCGAACTGATCGTTGGCAATGTCCATGCCCACGGAGCTGCCTTCGCCGTAATAATGCTGGGGAGCTACTGTCAAAGCAAAGTTCCAGATAGCCTTGGGGTCGATGCCGTTAATGGTGATCTGAAGTACATCATACTCGGCATCATTGGTGACTGTGCCATCGGAATTGTGACCGGAGGCAACGGTATACTCCGTGCCGTTCACATTGATGGTGCTGCCGGCGGCATCGGTATGCCCCAGAGAAACGATGCCGGAGATATTCTTCACAGCAAGGCTTCCGTCATCCGCGACATTTTCGTGGAGGATGACTTCCTTAGCCTTGGCGGTATACTCACTGGTCAGGGTTGAAGCCGTTGCCCAATACTTCAGGATAATGTCCAGCTCACGGGAAACCTTGTCATTGAAGACATACTCAATGGCCGATTCCTTGGTGGTAATGGCGGAGGAATAGGCGGGGGTCATGGATTCAATCACCGTGCGGTCAATCTTGCCGTCATCGCCCTTGGCATATTCTACTTCCACATAGCCCTCAGCAAACATGAAGCAGAAAACCTCATCTTCAAACTCGCTATGGGACTTGTAAGGCTCATCGGTGTAGGACTCCTGCGCGCTGACATAGTCCGTACCCAGCTCCTCACGGAACAGCTCCAAGGTATACTCATAATCCGCCAGCAGATCCTTATTAGACACCGTGCTGGGGTCGTTGGAGATAGCAGACTGATAGCCGGAGCTGACAGAGTAATTCAGAATCGCGTTCTTCATTTCGTCATAGCTGAACTCGCCGGTGGCAGAATTATCCCGGTTTCCGGTAAACAGGCGCAGCAGCTCCTGAATACGCACCTCGGCACGACTGGCAGCATCCGAAGCGATGCGATCGTCGCTGTCGTCAGAGGAAGAACCTACGGTCTGGGTGCGGTACTCAGAAAGACCCACGATGTCTGTGGAATACAGAGTGGAAGATCCGGTGTACACAGGATCCAGATAGACATAGTAGTTAAACAGCACGTCCTCCATGGTCAGGGGGTGACCGTCGGAGAATTTGATGCCGTTTTTCAGCACGAAGGTGTAGGTGGTGGTATCGTTGTCATTTTCCACGATATCATAATCCTTGACTACGACTGCCTCATCATCTCCGTAAGCGACCTGCACTTCACCGTTAACATACTTGGAAGTCAGCATGCCAATCTGAGTCATGCTCACGATGGTGCCGTCAGGCGCGGAGGTGGAGAAGAACGGGTTAAACAGACCGTCCAACGCGTCTGTCATAATAACAAACGCACCCGGCTTTGCGCCGTTGCCGGACTTATTTGTGTTGCACCCGGCAAACACGGATGCCATACCTATGCACATAACAACGCACAGGACCATAGCTAAAATTCTTTTTTTCATGGTGACACTCCTTATATTTGAATTGGTTATTCGCTTACAATTTCAACAGACACGTCGTTTCCGTTCACGGTCAGATGAACGGTTTCCGGCGCGCTACCGGTTGCCACGCAGGTAATATCCGACGAAGCTATGGCGGCGGAATTGCCCATGGCGCAGACAAGGCCAATCAGATAATCGGAATCCGCTGTGTAATAGATTCCGGAATCAATTTGCAGAACGCTGTTGGAAATGGAAACATTCTCAATGGAGGCGGCTTCGTGAATATTTCCGGCAAACAGGCCAAAGCAGGTACCGACCACACGTGTACCGGCTTGAATGGTGTATGCAACATTGTCAAAGGTCACGTCCGAGAACCGGGCAGACTCAGTCACATTTCCGAACAAACCGGCATAACTCTTGGAATTCTGGGTCTGAACAGCAGAAATATTCCGAATGGTATACCCATTGCCCTGAATCGAGCCGGTGAAATTACCGTGCATAAATGTAGTAGGCCACACCTCATCGGTAAAATCCAAATCAGCGTGAAGCACATAATTTCCGCTAAGGCTGGCATTTTTGCGGAATTGCTCAGCGGTATAAATATGATACCACTCCCCTTCCAGCCAGTCCACATACAGCTTCATGGATGGGTTGTTGACCTTCCCGGTATCGTAATCAATAGATGCAGTATGTACCAGATAATCTGTGGTTACCGGCTGTGTGCCATCCTTATCGTAATACGCGCCGTTGAAGGTGGAGTTTTGCTTCTTCGGGAATCTCTCCATATCGATGGTTCCCTTATCGGTATCCCAGCTCGGAACCGCGACCTCACCCAGCGTCGGATCATAGGAATAAGAGCCAATCAGCTCTTCTGTATTCAAATCATAAAACTCTACAGTAAGGAGCGGTGCCCAGACCGCATACAGGGTCATAACGGGCTCAGCCGCACTGTAGCTTCCGTCTGCCGGAACGCAAAGGCGGTCGGCTTCAAAATCCCACTTTTTGCTGTAGACGTAGCCGTCCCCGTCCGTCGAAGGCGTACGTTCGGCATACCAGCCCAAAAAAAAGTGGTCATTATAGACGGGTGTAAATGCGTTGCCACTGCCCCGAGTCGTATCATCCGGTGCAAGCAGTGCAATCTCTGCTTCTCCGTTTTCATTGGGAGCCAGCTCAGAAATATTGAACGAATCCACGATTACAGTAACGTTGGTAGTAAACGTTCCGCCGTTGGCATCGTATTTCACGCTGACATGAAACGCATCATCATCATTGACCTGATAAGGGGTCTTCCCCCCCGCGCATCCGCTGAAAATCAAAGCGGATATCAGCAGCAGGCAAAGCAGCGAAATGTATTTCTTTCGCGTTTTCATGGTTTCGCATCATCCTTTGTCAAGTTGATTCGGTTGCCGGTGGCAGGGAATGTCCCTGCCACCGTTCAGTTTTACTGGTTTTCCGGCTCGCTGGTCTCCTCAGGATCCGCGGGCTGAATCTCCGACTCGTCAGTATCCTCAGCGTTTTCAGATGAAGCATCCTCTGTGCCTTGGATTTGGGCAGCACTTTGCGTTTTCGCTTTTCTGCGGCGAAGATCCAAAACGATTACCGCAGCCACACCGCCAACGCCCAGAATAATCACCACCCAGGCAAGCCATCCGTAGCTGAGCTTGTTATCCTTATCCACAGGTTGATCATCCTGAGGTGCTTCCTCCACGGGAGTAAGTGCCTTGATTCTCTGTTCAGCAGATACAAGTACATCATAGTTTGTGACCAGTGCCTGCTGCTCCTTGGTGGCAATTTTGCCATAGGCCGCCCGAGCAGCCTCTACGGTAGCCTTATCTTCGTAAGTCACCCGTTCAGGAATCCTGTTGATTTCAGCGATTGCGGCCAAAGTCACATCGTCCGCGCCTGCGGCACCGTCAATTCTCAGGCTGAAATACTGATCCATAATATAGGTTTCGTAATGCTGGCCGTTGGAAGGACGCACCATGGTCAGCTTGTCTTCCACGCTGCCAACATAATCCACGAAATTCGCGCCGTAGAAGATGTTGGAGTACAGACCGTCAGTCGCATTCCACATATAGTACGGCAGCAAACCTGTACCTGTGATGGTCACTTCAGTTCCATCGTAATCCGTATAGGTTCCGAAATCGCCGGTACCGGGGATATGCTGATAGGACTCATAGTAGATATTGTCAAAGGCTTCCTCGAGGATGGGAGCATCGTAGCTGGTAAACACCACGATTTCCAGCTTTTCGCAGCCATAGAATGCCTTATGACCCACCGCGGCAACGGAATAAGGCAGTGTGACCATTTCCACATCGCTGCCGGCAAAGGCGTGTGCGCCAATGCGGATTGTTCCGTCTGCCACATGGACATCCGTACCGTCCGTTCCGGCATAGGCAACCAAAATCATTCCGGTATTCACATCGTAGTACAGCGAACCGTCAATAATATGCACTGTATCGCTCAAATCGTAGGTGTATACCATCGTCTGGAACTCCACACCGTTGAAGCTGTCGGTCTGTACCGTGGCAAACGGCTCCAGCAGACACATAGCAAAGGGATTTTCGCCCAGCGTAGTAATGCTGTTGCCCAAGGTCACCTTAAAGGGAGTGAACTCCTCCTTTAAGAATATGAAATCGCCCAAAGAAACCGCGCAGGACAGATCCGCCTCGGTAATACCGGTATAGGCAAAGGCATAGCAATCAATATTTTCCGCGAAGGAAAGGTTATCTACTGTAACCAGCTCGGGACAGTAGGAGAACGCGCCTTCGCCAATATCTGTGCCGTTCTCGCTGAGGGTCACCTGAGAAAGTGCCTCACAGTACAGGAACGCATACTCCCCAACCTGCTCACAGGAGGACAGATCCACCTGCTTCAGGGCGGCATCCTCGATAAAGGCGTTGTCGCCCACAGTAACGATCTTGGAAAGATTGATGTTTTCCAACGCAACACAGCCGGCAAAGCCGAAAGCGGGAATCTCTGTGATGGCATCGTTCAAGGTAACGTCCTTGAGCTGACGGCAATACGAGAAGGCGTACTCACCGATACTGACAGCCGAGGAAAGCTGGACAGAGGTAAGCTGTGGGGCATGGTAAGTATACATATACTTACCGTCCTTGCTCACCGCGGCCACAGACATGCTATCATCCAGGCAAATATAATACACGTCACCGGAGAATGCGTAATCACCGATTTCAGCAGCCTTGGAAAGATCGATGTTTTTCAGGCTGGAGTTATTGTAGAATGCCATATAACCGATTTTCGCGTTCTCGCCCAAGGTCACAGATTCCAGCGAAGCAGCGAAGGCGAACGCATTCTTACCGATTTGGACGTTGTCGCCAATGGTAAGCTGAGTCAGCTTGCCGGTGAAGATGTAGTAGAAATACTTCTCCCCGTCTTCGTCATAATTTTTCACAGCAAAAACGGAATCCTTATCCACGGAGAAGGCGTGGTCACCAATGACCACATCATTGCCTACGGTCACACTTTCCAGCTTCAAGCACTGGCTAAAGATTCCCTCCGGCAGCACCGTCCCATCAGGGATGGTAACGGAGGTAAGCGCAGTGTGAGAGAACGCGTATTGGCCAAGCTGGGTGTCCATGGTAATATCGGGAAGCTGAGTAATGGCAGTTTCAAAGAAGCCGTAATCCCCGATTTGAGTAAGCTGTCCCAGAGTGACCGAGGTAATCCCAACGGAAGAACCGAAGCCGTACTCCCCTACCACAGTAACATTCGGAAGCACAACAGAGGTAATCTTCTTGTTGCTGGAGAATGCGCCTTTGTAAACCACAGAAACGTTTGCACCGCCAAGCTGCTCCGCGGTAAATTCGCCGGTGTAGCTGGGAGCAACCGCAATTACCGCGGTCCGGTCTGCCGACAGCACGTATCCGGCCTTGCCCACAGTAAAGGCAGTATTTCCGGACTGCACTTCAATGCTGCTGACTTTGGTATCCCGGAAGGCAAACGGGCCGATGTCGTTAACATCCGGGCCAATGGTGACGCTTTCCAGCTCGTCACACTCATAGAACATACCTTCCGGCAGCACCGCGCCGTTAACATAGAAGCTGGTCAAGGATTCACAGCCGGTAAAGGCGTAGGCACCGTATTTTACCTTTTCAGAAACAATGGTAACGTCTTCCAGCTTTTTACAGCCGGCAAAAGCGTACTGTCCGACGGACTGTAAATCTTCCGTGGTAATGACACCTTCCAAACTGGTGTTGCCCGCAAACGCATAGGCAGAGATGATTGCCACAGAGGAAAGGTCAATCGTATCCTGCAAATTACAGCCCTCGAACGCATTCTGGTTAATAATCTTCAGATTATTCTCGCCGCTGAAGGTCAATTTTTCCAGAGCACTGCAGTTGTAAAACGCGCCGTACTCAATGGACTCCATGGTAGACGGGAGCACAATCTCCTCCAATGCCGTCAAGTTGGCGAAGGCATAGGCGTTGATTTTCTTTACGCCCTCGGGAATGATTACCTTAGTGATTGTGTTATCACCGATATACCACTGCTTGCTATCTTCCGCATCGTCAAAGGCCAGCTCCTCCTCCGTCTTGAGGATATACTCAAAGTTTGAGAAAGCGAAGTTGCCGATTTCCGTCAGAGAAAGGTCAGCAGGAATGGATACCGTGCCGCCATTACCAAAATAGTGGGACAGGCTGGCACCATTGGTGATGAAAGGATCTTTAACCTCTACGGATACCGTCTGAGAATAATAGGTGGAGCGGTCATCCATCATCACTCTCACGCTGACGCTGGCAAAGCCTTCTGCCTTGGCGGTTACGATGCCATCGTCGGTGACGGACAGGATCTTTTCATTACTGGACTCAAAAACAACCGTAGTATCATTGGGGAAATACGCATCCAGGTCGTAGTTCAAAGACACCGACTCGGAAGGATACATGGACAAGGAGTAGTTTCCGTTGAAGAAGCGGGTGTCTCCCGTATCGCCAATCAGCTTATCCTCGCTTGCGAGCTGGTAGTAAGCCTTAAGTGTATCGTAGCCAGTCAGCGTGAATACATCGGCTACAGGCTTATCATAGCGGCGATAGCCTTCATCATTTTCTCCAAGCACGGTCACCGGGAAGGTAAGACTCTTCCCGGTTTCGGGATCACGCAAGCGAATTATCGCATTACCCGTTCCGGTTGCAACGATTTTATCGTTCACAACGCGGGCCACGCTGGGGCGGGAAGAGGTGATCTCCAGCAGCTCGCCCCACTGAGAGGACGGGTGTACCAACGGAGACAGAGAATAAATCTCGTTGGGGCTGAGGGTCAGGCCCTCCTCGATGCCATCGATGTAGAAATCCACGAAATCATCAGGCAAACCAATTTCATAGGTAGCGTAGTTCAGAGCGTAGTCGTAGCAGGTCACCGTAAAGGAGTTCCTGTTTAGGGAATTCTCGCTAATCTCATAGATGTAATCGGTTAGCTCGTAGGTTACATAGGTGACGTCGTTACGCTGAGAATAGACCGGAGTCATATACTGGTCGAAGGATTTCATGACCGCGCTTTCCGTTCCGGTTTCATCCGTCTCAGTGGTGACATAGCCCAATTGGGAGCTCATGGCGTAATGGTTGTCGTAGATGCCCACCTTGGCATACAGACGGTTCTTCTTCAAGGTCTTATCATACTGATAGTAGTATTCTACATCCGTAATTGTGGGAGCCTCGAAGTCAATAGTCAGGGGGAACTCAAAAACATTACGCAGGTTCGTATCCGTGCCACCATCGCCGTAATCCAGGAAGGCTTCCAATCTGACAGTATACTCTGTGTTGTTTGCCAAATCGTAGTCTATGGTGTCAAACTCAATCTCAATGTTGGCAGGATAAATGGATCCGCCATCACCGTAAGACTTCCGGACATCGGTATCTACCGTTTCGAAGATCACCTCGCCGGTACTGTCTTCAGTGATTGTAACCTCAACGCGCTCTGCATTACGCAGCAGACCTGCCCAAACATAGCGCAGAGAATGGATGGTTCCTTCCTGATTGGAAAGAGAAATATGATCCTTGGTGGCAGGAATCGGAATATCCTGAGGATCCTGAAGGAAATAGTAAGAGCCAAGATAGCTGACATAGTCATCGTACACGCCGCCGATGGGACGGGAGGCATACGCGTCAGCCATGACCTTATCCTCGGCATCAATGCCGTCATCCAGCTCGTCAGGATTGGTCTCGTAATACTCCATGTCGAGCAGCGGAGCAACGGTCCAATCGCCGTAGAAAGCCAGATACGGAACACTCAAATCGATATCCGTGCCGGAGGTGGCAGTCAGTGTAATATATCCTTCCACATACATTCCGTTGGCAAAGGAGGCATCAAGATACTGCTTATCCTCATCGGTCAGGGTGATTTTCACCGTCACCTTTGCTTCGCTGCCCCCGGCAACGGTTATACTGCTTCCGGCCTGAGTACCCCCGGAAACAGAAACTATCTCAATGCCTGCGCCCAGCGCGTACGCTTCCTCGGTGACAGTCGTCTCACCGGCGTTGGTCTTGGTTTCGCTGACTCCCTCAGTCAGAACGAAGCCGCCCAATTCGTAGGTAAGTGCCGCGGATCCAAAATTGGTCACCGCAAAGGTCATCTCATACACACCGGACTTATCCGCGTCATCCCCCAGCTCCAGCTTAGGCTTATCCATAGCCGCTCCGGAGGAATCGAAGCTGGTGATATAAGCAGTGGTATTCAACGAATTCAACAGATTGGCAAGTCCCGCACCCTGCTTACGAACGGAGTACGGCAGACCGTTGGTGTTCAGCGCAATGTCCGCAGTGGACATCAAAAGCTTATTCACCATTTCGTTGACCTTCACATTGTCGTCCGCAATATCCGGGAAGTTCTCCACCACATACTGCCGCAGCAGAACCACTACGCCCGCAAGGTTGGGGCAAGCCATGGATGTACCGGACAGGCGGTCATATCCGCCGCCGGTGACGGAGGAGAGAATATTGCCGCCATGGGCTGTGATCTCCGGCTTTATGTTCAGGCTGGGAGTGGGGCCCCAGGAGGAGAAATCGGAGATAAACGGGCCGGAGGTTTGGTTTTTGTCGATTTTCAAAGTGCCGTTACCGGCTGCCACCAGTGCCTCACCGTCATCCTGAGAGATGGAGCAGACCGCCAGCTTCGCATCGCCGATATTCATTTTAATATCGCCGGAAACATTGTTGTAGATAATGATGCCCGCAGCACCCTTATCCTCGGCAATCATCGCCTTTTCCTCAAAGGTATTGGAGCCACGGCGAACAAGGACGATTTTCCCGGTCACATCCATACCGGTGTAGTCCGCAGAACGGCCGACACCGGGGATGACCACATATTCCATTTCCTTACTGTCGGAGTCCCCCAGAAGGTTCGCAACAAAATCCTGCTCAATTGCAGCACCGCTGTTGGCCTCAGTAAAGTAGATGATATTCCCATCATGGAGCAAATAAGGGGTTTCCTTTCCGTTGATGGAGGCAACGGACATCACGCCCTCATAAGTAGACGGAGAACCCACCGTGCCGGTGTCGGGATTGGAGGTCAGACCTAGGTTACCGTTGGCCTCAGAGCCGTAAGCAGAGCTATAGCTGTTGGAGGCAGCTACAATCATGCTGATGCCGGCGGCGCGAATCTTATCATATACACCGTTAAGAAGCTCCTCGTCGCTCTCCCGGGCAAAGCCGCAGGCAGTACCCAGCGACATATTGATTACGTCCACGCCCAAAACCACGCAATCCTCCAGCGCGGACAAAATCCAGGTAGCTCTGGCGGTATCCATTACGTCAGAGAAGATTTTCATGGACACAAGCTGAGCATTGGGGGCAACGCCGGTAATGGTATCGTCGTTGCCCACGATGACACCGGAAACGTGTGTACCGTGGTTGTTATGGGTAGAATATACATCCGGGTCATTATCGGCGTAGTCATAGCCGAAGGGGATTTTTTCATTGATGTAAACATCATCCACCGTCAAACTGCCACTCATTTTGTTGGCAGTGGTTTGAGAAATGACAGCGGCAACATCGCTGTAAGTAAGACCCAAGGTGTCTGAACTGAAATTACTTGTAGAGAACGCGGAGTGAGAAGCGTCCACACCCGTATCCAGTACCGCCACCACCATGCCGGAGCCGTCATAGCCGGCATTGGAGCTGTTGAAGATACCGGTATCATAGACATTGACCGTATTCTCCACCAGCTTTGTCTCGGCCTTCTGATAGACCTCGCTGACAATGATTCCCTGACCTTCTCCCAGAGACTGGCAAACCGCGCTGAAATCCTTGGCGGTAATCTCCAGCTCAAAGCCACTGAGCAGTGTAGAATAATCTTCACCGGTTTCATAAGAAATCCCGTTTTGATTCAGCACATTCAGAATTTGCGTCTTCTGCTGAGCAATCTCCCGGCTGATATCTGCCGCCTGTTGACTGTCCAATGCAAATTGCTGGAAGCTCATAGTCTTAGCGGAAGCCTCATACGCATCCATCAGGTTTATGGCGTCCACCGTGATGATGACCGAAATCTCATCGTCATCCTTCACAGTATCAGGTAGCTGAAACATAACGGAATTATCCAAATAATCCTCTATATCCAGCGTCAGCATATTATCCAGCTTTACAATGCCCGATGCACTGTATCCGGACACCTGCGAATTTGGCCCTCCCAAGGAAACGACCAATACTGCCACAATAAGCAGGCAAATAAATAGCGATCTGCCCACAATCAAAATCGGTTTCTTCTTCATTCGTCATTCGCCTTTCATTTAAAGTCCAAAACTGTATTACATACCAACGTTTATTATATCGCAATTTTCCACTAAATGCAAGGAATATTACGCAAACAATTTGTAAAAAACAAAAAAAAGAGGTTCTATAATAAATGTTGGGGTCAGGCGATGAGCCTGACCCCAAAGTCATAAT
>CAZAOL010000009.1:0-22078 GCA_964486785.1 uncultured Oscillospiraceae bacterium | reverse complement strand
AAGAGATCAACAAAAACAGTAACACTATTAACCACAAAGACTAACTAAATATCTAATACGGAAAGATCATTGTACGGGAAGCCGAGGAAGGCGAAACCCTGACCACGCTGGACGGCAATGTGCGCCAGCTCCAGCCGGGCATGCTGGTGATTGCCGACGAAAATAAGCCCATCGGCTTGGCTGGCATCATGGGCGGCGAGAACTCCGAGATTTTGGACGATACCACCACCGTGGTATTCGAGTCCGCCAATTTCAACGGCACTTCCATTCGTCAGACCGCTTTGGCTCTGGGTATGCGTACCGAATCCTCCGGCAAGTTTGAAAAGAACCTTGACCCCATGATGACCGTTCCCGCTGTGCAGCGTGCCTGCGAGCTGGTGGAGCTGCTGGAGTGCGGCGATGTACTGGACGGCATTATCGACATCATCCATTATGTTCCCGCTCCCAAGACGCTGGAGCTTGAGCCGGATAAGATCAACCGTCTGCTGGGTACTGAGATTACCGAAGCGGATATGGTATCCTACCTTGCCCGGCTGGAGATCCCCGTAGAGGGCCGGACGATCCATGTCCCCTCCTTCCGTCCCGACCTGAACCTGATGGCGGATATCGCCGAAGAAGTGGGCAGACTGTACGGCTACAATGAGATTCCCACCACCGCTTTCAAAAACTCCACTCAGGGCGGCTACAGCCCCTTCATGGTCATGGAAAGCAAGGCCGGTCAGCTTTGCCGCAGCTTGGGCTACAGCGAGATCATCACCTATTCCTTTGTTTCTCCCGCCATCTTTGACCAAATTCGCCTGAGTGCCGACTCTCCCCTGCGTAACGCCTTGAAGATTCAGAATCCCTTGGGTGAGGATACCTCCATCATGCGTACCGTCGCGCTGCCCTCCATGCTGGACATCCTTGCCCGCAACTACGCCTACCATAATAAAAATGTCAAGCTCTACGAGCTGGCTAAGATTTATCTCCCCGTGGAGGGAGAGGTGCTTCCCCAAGAGCCGAAGATGCTCCTGCTGGGCACCTATGGCGAGAAAGCCAGCTTCTTCTCTCTTAAGGGTGAGCTGGAGGCCATTTTCGCCGGCCTGCGTTTGCAAAAAGCAAGCTATACCGCCGTTTCCGATAACCCCTCCTACCATCCCGGACGCTGCGCCAGTGTCAGCATTGGCGGCGTAGAGGTTGGTGTCATCGGACAGGTGCATCCTCTTGTGGCAAAGAATTGGGATATGGACACGGATGTGTACTGCGCTGAAATCAGCCTCACCAAGCTGTTTGATTTGCGGCTGCCGGACGCCACCTATACCCCCCTGCCCAAGTACCCCACGGTTTCCAGAGATCTTTCCCTGATTTGCGACGAAAGCATCACCGTGGCACAGGCGGAAACGGTGATTACCGCTTCCGCCGGAAAGCTTCTGCGTGGCGTGAAGCTGTTCGACATCTACCGTGGCACCGGCGTGCCGGAGGGAAAAAAGAGTATGGCGTTCTCTCTGGAGCTCAGAGCGGACGACCGCACGCTGACCGACGCCGACTGCGAAGCCGTACTTTCCAAGGTACTGGCAGCCCTGTCCGAAAAGCTGGGCGCTGCCCTGCGCTAGGATATACGGAAAAAATTACAAACAGGGCTTTACAGCAGAATGATTTTGGGGTATAATATGTATATTCTATCGTTTGGAGGTTGATTTACATGACGGACGGCACCATTAAGTTCACCATTCCCGGTGATGATAAGCAGAACATGCGCGGGACGCTTCGCTGTGTGTTCGACGCTCTCAACGAAAAGGGCTATAACCCCATCAATCAAATCGTGGGTTATCTACTGACAGAAGACCCCACTTACATCACCAACTACAACAATGCCCGCAGCCTGATCGTCAAGCTGGATCGGGACGAGCTGCTGCAGGAGTTGGTGCGCTGTTACCTGTTTGGGCCCAAATAATTCCGCCAAGAGGCTTTTGCCACGGCAAAAGCCTCTTTCAATTTCATACTCCCCTCCGTCTTACTGCTTTTCTGGTAAATGTTACCGAAACCACCGGATATGCCCTAATTTCCTTGACAAAAAGGTTACGATTTGTTACCATTCGGGCACATTCTTTGAAAAGGAGGTATTCTCATGGCTGAAGAAAAGGCAGTATTGATGTACAAAGGCCATCCCTTGATGCGTAAGGACAATCTGGTCTACTACGGCTCTATGGCAGATTCCCACATCGTTATGCTTCAAATTTTGGAGACTAAGAAGATGGGCGATACAGACATCGCCACCCGGGTATCCGTACAGTTGCAGTTGACCGACCCCAGCGCAAGAAGCCGCGACCGCATCGTGAAAAAGAGCGAAAAGGCAGGCTTCTATACGGCACTGGATGTTGGCAGCGTTTGGCTGACCCGTGCCTTGGCAGGTAAGTAAGACGAATTTTTTCACTGTAAGACGGAGGGCAACGTATGAAACGACTTACACGCACGATTAGTACCGCGCTGGCAATTTTTCTGTTTGTCAGCACAATGACCTTCGGCGTATCCGCGAAAAGCGGAGCCGTTACGACCCATATGGCAACGGTATCAGCCAGCTCGCTGCGCCTGCGATCCGGGCCGTCCACCACCGCCGAAACGGTTACCCTTGCACCCCGGGGCGATTATGTAAATATCCTGAGCAAAACCGGCTCATGGTATCAGGTAGAATATAATCTGACCCGCGGCTATATGCACCAAAGCTATCTGACAACCTACACCGCGAAAAATGTAGAGCTGGGCTACGGACGTGTCACCGGCAACAAGGTCAACGTCCGCTCCGGTCCCGGCACCTCCTACAGCGCGCTGACCCGGGCAAACAACGGAGATAAGGCCTATATCATTGGCTTTAACAACCAATGGTATAAAGTAATTTTCGGCTCATATATCGGCTATATCCGCAGCGACTATGTGGAGCTGACGGAAATTCCCTATGAAAACGCCGCATCCGCAAATACACCGCTGTTCTTTGTGGACGGAAAATCTACCGGCATAACACCCAGTGCCTCCGCGCTGAACGGTACTTCCACCGCTACAAGAAAAGCCATCGTAAGCAGCGCGAAAGCTCTGCTTGGCACACCTTATGTATGGGGTGGCACCAGTCCCAAGGGCTTTGACTGCTCCGGTTTTGTTCAGTATGTATTCGCGCAAAACGGCATATCGCTCCCCCGCACCACCGAAAGTCAGGTCACGGTGGGCACTTATATCAGCAAAAGTGATTTGCAGCTTGGCGATCTTGTATTCCTGAAGAATACATACCGCACCGGTGTGTCCCATGTGGGCATCTACATCGGCGACGGTAAGATGATTCACGCCTCCAGTTCAAAGGGCGTTACCACCAGCAGTCTTTCTACCAGCTACTACGTCCAGCATTATCACAGTGCCCGGCGTGTGCTGTAATATTGAATTTTCTGCCGATACCTTCGGGTATCGGCCTCTTTTTTAAAAAAAGGTTGATATTGAATAATAAATCGTATATAATCGTAATATGAGGTATTATGTAATTCCCAAAAAACAGATAGAAAGGAAGGGGCAACATGGATTCCTATCAAGACAATTCCCAATCTCGGCCCGCCCGTCCTGCCCGCCGCCGGCGGAAATGGCACTATTATATCCCCACCGTCATCATGCTGATGCTCGCGCTGGTCTGTTTAGGTACCATCATTTGGGCTGTGACGTTTGTGATGCGCTCCGGAGATCCCGAGCTGAATAACGACAATCAAATCACAATCAATTCCAACGTGTCCGACGCCACTACCGAAGCAACAAAGAATCCGGATCAGGAGCAGGTAGACATCACCGAGCTGATTTCCCAGACCGATTTTATCGCGGCGGGATATGACTATGACAAAGCGATTGAAATGCTTATGACCTCCGAGTATTACGGCGAGTCCGACGACATCACCGCAAAAATCGAGGAGTATACCATTGCCAAAAGCAAGGTGTCCCGCTATTCCGCCCCGGAAACCGTTACCCACATTTTCTTCCACTCTCTCATTGTAGACTGCGACCGCGCCTTTGACGGTGACGAGGATTCCGGCGGCTACAATATGTATATGACCACGGTGGAGGAATTTAAGGAAATTTTACAGCAAATGTATGACCGGGGTTATGTGCTGATTTCTCCCTACGATCTTGCCTATGAGGTCACCGACAGCAACGGCAACACCTCCTTCACCTACGGTGACATTATGCTCCCTGCCGGAAAGACCCCCTTCCTGATGAGTCAGGACGATTTGAACTACTACAGCTATATGATCGGCAGCGGCAACGGCAAAAACGAGACTCCCGTCTTCCAAGACAGTGCCAACGATGGCTTCGCAAGCCGCATTGTCATTGACGAAGTGACCGGATACCCCGTGTGCGAATACTACGACGCCGATGGCGTGCGCCATGTGGGAGATTACGACCTTGTGCCTATTCTTGAAACCTTTATTCAGGAGCATCCCGATTTCTCCTACCGGGGCGCGCGGGCCATTCTGGGCATAACCGGCTATGAGGGTGTATTCGGCTACCGCACCAAGCCCTCCTATCAAGCGGAGCTGGACGCGCTCCACGCCGCCGATCCGGACAAGTATCCTTCTTATGAAGACGAAGTCAATGCCGCCAAGGAGGTGGCACAATGCCTGCGTGACCATGGCTGGATCCTCGCGAGCCACTCCTACGGTCACCCCGCCTACGGTAACATCTCCGCCGAGCGGGTCGCCACCGATTCCGATAAGTGGGAGACCACCGTGGAGTCCATCATCGGTGAAACCGACATCATCCTCTACCCCTACGGATCGGATATCCACACATGGCGGCAGTACACCTTTGAAAACGAAAAATTTGCCGCCTTGTATGCCGATGGCTACCGCTACTTCTTCAACGTGGACGGAAACAGCTACTGGAATCAGCTTGGCAGCAACTACTTCCGCGGCGGCCGGAGAAATCTGGACGGCTACCGGATGTATCACAACCCGGAAAATCTCTCCGATTTGTTTGATGTCGCGTCTGTGTTCGACAGCCGCCGCCCCACTCCCGTGCCTAGCAACGGTGCCGGAATGTAACCGAATATTTGCCGGCCGGCTTGCCCGGTCGGCATTTTTTCTTGCCTTTTTGGGTATGATAACACCAAAAAGGAGGATGTATATGGCCAAATATAAGCGTGGCAGACAAAGCTTTGTACTTCCCGAGAAGCCGGTCATCACCCATTGGGCGAGCATTGCCGGCAAAAAGGAAGGCGAAGGACCGCTGGCAGAGCACTACGACCTGATTTCACAGGATACCTATTTCGGTCAAAAGACATGGGAGCAGGGCGAAAAAAAGCTGCAGCAGCTCGCCTTTGAAACGCTGCTAACCAAAGCGAAGCTCCACCGCTATGATATCGACACCGTGTATTCCGGAGATTTGCTGAATCAATGTATTGGCTCCTCCTTCAGCCTGCGGAATCTCGGTGTTCCCCATTTAGGGCTGTACGGAGCGTGTTCTACCATGGCGGAAAGCCTGCTTTTGGCGGGCATGACCGTATCAGGCGGTTTTGGAGACAAAGTTGTGGCGATGACCTCCTCTCATTTTGCCTCCTCAGAGCGGCAGTACCGCTTTCCCTTGGGATATGGAGGACAGCGCACTCCCACCGCCCAATGGACTGTCACCGGCTCCGGTGCGGCATTGGTCTGCTCTCAGGGCAACGGGCCGGTGATTGAAAGCTGCACCGTAGGATGCGTGCGGGATTTAGGGATTCAGGATGCCAACGAAATGGGACCCGCCATGGCGCCGGCGGCACTGGATACCATCCGTGCCCACATGGAGGATCTGAAGGTCGCGCCGGAGGATTTCGATTTGATCGTCACCGGTGATCTGGGGCGGCTTGGTAAGGAAGTTCTTTTGGAGCTGGCACGTCGGGATGGCATCCACTTAGGCGGTAAGCTGATGGATTGCGGCACAATGGTATTTGACGCAGAAACGCAGGATGTTCATTCCGGAGGCTCAGGCTGTGGCTGCAGCGCGATTACCCTTTGCGGCTATTTGCTGGAAAAGCTGAACACCGGAAAGCTGGAAAGGATCCTCTTTTGCGGCACTGGCGCGCTGCTCTCCCCCACCTCTACCCAGCAAGGCCTGCCCATTCCCGGCGTGTGCCACGCCGTTTCGATACTTTCCGGGAGGAACTGATATGGAATATTTGAAAGCATTTTTGGTGGGCGGCTTGTTTTGCCTGATCGGTCAGATCCTGATCGATAAAACCAAGCTGACTCCCGCAAGAATTCTGGTGGGCTATGTGGTCGCCGGTGTATTTTTAAGTGCCATTGGGGTATATGAGTATATCGCGGAGTTCGCCCAAGCCGGGGCGACAATTCCCCTGACCGGCTTTGGTCATACCATGGTCAAGGGTGTCCGGGAAGCTGTGGACGAGCTGGGCTTTTTAGGTGTTTTTACCGGCGGACTGCGTGCCGCGGCAGGCGGCATCACCGCAGCGGTTTTGTCAGGACTGATCGTAAGCCTGCTGTTTCGGGCGAAGGATAGATCTTGAATTTTCGGGCAAGCTATCCTCGCGGCAAGTCCGTAAAGAAAAATCTCGGAGGAAATGAATATGAACGAGCAGAACAAGAATCAGAATAAGACCAATCAGAACAACAACCAGAACAGCAATCAGAACAGCAACCAGAACAAGAACTGCCGCTAAAATAACCTGCGGGCGTCACCATTTGGTGACGCCCGCGCCCTTTTATGATAGGGAAACAAACCGATTCAACCGGAAGAAATACAGCAGCTTTTCCTTGATTGGAAGTGCGTAGATCCGGCTCAACGCCTGAGCATAGGCTTCCACCTGCAAGCGGTAGCCCTGTGCCGCCTGATCTACCGTTTCCTCCGTAACTCTGTCTGTTTTGAAATCCAGCAGGATAATGCCGTCAGGCTCAAGGATTGCCAGATCCACAACGCCCTGCAGCAAGATTTTCTCTCCGGTCAGCTTCGAATCGTAGGATGTGCCATCGTCCAAAATAGAGAACTTAAACTCCCGGAGCACCCGTTCGCTGCCCATAAGCCGCTTTCCAAGCCGCGTTTGGAAGAAGCAAAGTATTTTTTCAGGCTCAATGGCTTCCGCCTGCTCCTGCGCCAAAAGTCCCTCCGAAACCAGTCGGCTCAGTTCCTTTTTCACGCCTGTCAAATCTACGCAATTTTCATAACGGATATACTGCATCACCCGGTGGAAGGCATTGCCGTAGTCCGTTCCACGGAAGCTCTGCTCCACAAAGCTCGGGGTTCTCCATTGGCGGTATACTGCCTTTGGCTCGGGAGTGTTCTCCGCCGCTTCCTGATCCTTAACTCTGCCCTTTCTTTGTGTGGCAGTCTGCTTGGAGGGGGCGGCTGTCGCCTCCGGATAGGGATACCGGTAGCTAAGGCTGTCCCGAAGATATTGCACACTTCCTTCCGGTAGCTCGCCGCGCTCCTGCTCGGCAGATTGTCCCACTACTGTTTCCGGAGCCTCCACCACACAGATTTTCCAAGGATAATCGCTTCCCGTCCTTTGGTTTGTCGCGCCGCCCAAAGCGAACAGCTCTCCCGCCTCCAAACGGGTCAATGCAGCTAAAAGCACCCATTTTCCCGGACTGCTCGCCTCTTGGGTCAGCAGCTCCTTTTGATCCATATTCAGTCTGGCAACCGCGGCCTGAAGCTCACCGGCCAAATTCTTCGCCGTGTAAGTCATGATCAGCCGATCTCTGGCTCTTGTCATGGCAACATAGAGCACTCTAAGCTCCTCAGACAGGCTGTCTGCCCCGATTTTCGCGGCAAGAGCACGCTTTGCCACCGTGGGATACCGCACACGCCGCTTTGTATCCGCGGCAGGAATCCCCACTCCCAGCTCCTTATGACACAGCACCTGTGCGCTTTGGCTGTCACGGTTGAAGCGTCTTGCCAAATTGCAAAGGAACACCACAGGGAATTCCAAGCCCTTGGACTTGTGGATGCTCATAATGGTCACGCATCCGGCATTAGAGCTTTCCGCAGCCCCGACCAAGCCCTTACCCTCAATGGAGGACAGATATTCCAAAAATCTGCCCAGATCCCGAGCTCCGCCGGAGCAGAAATCCACCGCAAGCTGATAAAACGCCCGTAAATTGGCACTGCGAACCTCACCGTTGGCCATCGCCCCATAGATTCCATCAATGCGGGTAGTGGTAAACACACTCTCCAAAAGTGAGATCAGCCCAACCGTCTGCGCCTCCCGGCGCAGGTTCTGCAAGCACTGTACGAACCGGCAAGCCTTAGGAAGGTGGCTTTTTTTCAGCGCATCGTACACAGAGCAATATCTATCATCACTGCGGAACGCCGCCAAATCATCGGCAGTAAAGCCAAAAAGCGGGCTGGCCAGCGTAGCCACCAACGGGATATCCAACTGAGGGTTATGTATGGTCTGAAGCAAAGAACGTAAGACGGTAATCTCCTGCGTCTGCAGCAGATCGCCACCGCCGCCGAAGGCGCAGCGAATCCCCGCGGACTCCAGCGCGACGCGGAATTCCTCTCCACCGGAACCGGGAGAACGAAGCAAAATGCAGATATCCTCCGGGCAAATGGGACGAAGCCCATCCTTTCCCCGTACGTAATGGGTGCCATCCAAAAGCTCCCGGATCCGCTGTGTCACAAACGCCGCTTCCTCAGCGTAGGCACTTTCCCGCACAGAAACGGCATAAAGCTCCACCTCCGGTTCTCCCAGCGGCTCATGGGGAATGCCCTCGTACAACGACTCATCCTCGCCGTAAACCAAACCGCCCACCCGGGGAGACATACAGGCTTCAAACACGCAATTCACCGCAGACAGCACCGCGCCGCCGGAGCGGAAATTCCGGGTCAGCAGCACCTTGCGCCCCTGACCGGGTTTTGCCTGATCTGCCGGAGTGTAAGCAGCGTATTTTTCCAAGAAGATTCCCGGATCTGCCAGCCGGAACTGATAGATGGACTGCTTCACATCCCCCACCATAAAACAGTTCTGCCGCTTATCCGTCAGCGCGGCGTATATGGCATCCTGCACCTCGTTGGAATCCTGATACTCGTCCACCATCACCTCACGGAACCGGCTTCCGATTTCCCGGGCAACAGAGGTCACACCCGTGCGCCCGCTGCCCAACAGCAAGTCCAGAGTCCGATGCTCCAAATCCGCGAAATCCATGATGCGGCGGCGATTTTTTGCCTTTTCAAAAGCCTTGGCAAATTCCTTTGTCAGCTTCACCATGCCCCGGACAGCTTTGGCGGAGCTGCGAAGATCCTTTAAGACCTGCTCCGATGGGTCTGTGAAGTTGCGCAGCATTTTGCCCACGCCGCTCTTACAGGCATCCCGCACCGCCTTGATTTGCTCCTGCATTTCCATATCGGCGCATTTCTTGGAAAACCGAAGTGTACCGTAATCAATATGCTTACGCCGCACCACCTCATCCCATGTTTCGCTATCTCTCAGCGAAATTAGCTGCTGCCGGATATCCCCAAGCAGAGCGGCGGGCTTTTGCGCCTCCGGGTCTATGCCTGCCATTTGGGCACAGCGTCCCATGGCATCGATTTGAAGGTCTAAGTAAGCAAACAGCTCATCCATGAGATACCGTCCCCACCGGGTCTGTGACACATCGGAAATATCCTCTGTTTCCACCGCGTCCACGCAACCCTGAAGCCAGCCATCAGGATCCAAATGACAGCGGGAGCTGTCGTACACCTTAAGCAGAACCTCCGGCACAGTCCGGTCGTTTCGTCCCGTGCTTTGGGTGTCCAAAAAGCAGCTAAGCTCCTCATCCTCCTGTGCGCCGGCGTAGGCTTCTTCCAAAAGCCGCGCCATCACTTCCTCCCGAAGCTGCCCACATTCACTTTCATCCGCCACGCGGATGTCCGCGCTTAGATCCAACCGATAGGCATATTGCCGCAGAAGCTCACCGCAAAAGGCGTGGACAGTGGAGATCTGGGTCATGTACAGCCGCTGAAGCTGCTGCTGCAAATGCCGGTTTTCCGGCTGCTGTGAAATATGCTCAGACAGCTTGGCGGCAATCTTCCCCCGCAGCTCCGAAGCGGCAGCCTTGGTGTAGGTGATGATTAGAAATTCATCCATATTGGCAGGATCATTGGGATCGGTCAGATAGCTCATAAGCCGATCCACCAGCACCTTTGTTTTGCCCGAGCCGGCAGCGGCAGACACCAAAAGCTTACCGCCCCGGTTCTTTACCGCCTGCTCCTGCTGGGGCGTTAATTTCTCAGCCATGTGCATCCACCTCCTTATCCACCCGCTCCCAAAACTCCTTTGCGGTCATAGCCTTGTAATTTCTCCGCGACTCCACGCTTTCCTTATGGCACACACCGGAATACGGGCAGTAGGTACAGGCATCGTGACTGCTGCCCCGGGTGTAGGGATTGGGCGCAACGCTGCCGGACGCGATTTCATCCACCATATCCGCCAGCACCTTGAAAACATAGTGCCGCAGACGGCGAATTTGCCGCATATCCGCCACATCGCCGCCGACGGACCCGTCCTTTTGCCTGCTGCAGCACAGACGGCTCATTTCCGGATCCATTGCCTCCAAAGAGCGGTCGTCATCCAGCAGCAGTCCACGGCGTGTCCAGTTTTTCCGACGCTCAGCCCGCTCACTTTCCACCGCGCCGTCCAGACTCACATACGGAACACGCGCGGGGAAATACTGCACACCCGCAGGAATGGGACGCTCCCCGACCACCTGCTCTCCCCCTTGCTCCAAAGCAAACAGATACAAGAGCATCTGTAGTCCTACGCCGTTGAATACATCACAATAATCAAAATCCTTGCTTCCGGTCTTATAGTCCACCACACGGAAGTAATTCCTTCCGTCCGCCCGGAAGCAGTCCACCCGATCTACAAAGCCCTCGAGCTGAGCCGCCATGCTGGGTGTTCCAATGTCAATGGGGGCAAGACTTGCGTTCGCTCCGAAATGCAGCTCAAACGCCACCGGATCAAACGCGCCGGCACTAAGCTCCTCCCAAAGCTCCTGAACCACAAGATCCAGCTCCCGCATATTTCTGCGGAACAGATACTCCACCCGCTTAGAGCCCAACTGACTGTAATTCTTCCGGGCATAGGCTTCTGAGTATTCCTTCGCCAGGGACTGGGTATCCTCCAAAGATACCTGATGGAATCCGCCCAGCTCCATCACCCGGCGCACAGTTGCCTCCAGAACCGCATGGACAAATGTACCGAACTCCGCCGGGTCTACGGTTGCCTCCTTACATTCCTTGGCTCTAAGACCGTATCTAAGGAAATAAGAAAGCCTGCACTCAGCCTGACGGTCAATCTGAGACGCGGACATAGTCAGTTTGCCGCCGTACAGCTTGCGAACATTTTCCCGGCAAATGTCCCCCAAAGCGTAGCTGCGCCGGAGATCCACCTGAGTATATTCCTCAGAGATTCCCAGTTCTTTTGCTTGCTCACAGGCATCCCATTTCGCTAAATAACAGGCCGCGTCATATCCATCCGTGGATACCGGCAAGGAAGAAAGCGCGACCTCCTGTCCCACCAGATCCTTCAGCCGACGGTATACATAGGAGGGCTGACCGTCGGCGCAGGAAATGGTAACCGTCTCCGACGCGCCGCAGAAAACCCCGTAAACCTCGGCAAACTCCGCTTGGATTCCCTCCAGCGCGCCACCGGTCAAAGGAACATCCAGTCCCCGAAGTGCCACACGCTCCTGATCTGTCAGAACGCCGTCGCTGCCGCCGTAGCCGGGAAGCAGTCCTTCGCTGGCTCCCAGCACGAACAAATGCTTTTCTCTTTGACACCGCATTGCGGATACCGGGCCTACGGTAACCGCATCCAGCACCGTAGGAATCGTGCCAACATCATATTGGCTCAGCAGCAGCACAAACAGCCGCTGAAACGCCTCTGTATCCCAAGCGGTATCTCCCAAAACATCATAGAGCTGCTCCAATGCGCCGATCAGAATTTCCCATAGCTGGTTCAAAATCTGGGCACTTCGTCCGTCTCCGGCTTCATCAAAGCTCTTTGCGAGCTCGCCCAGCCGCCGGGCAAGCTCCAGATCCTCCAGCAGCGCGTATACCGCAAGCACCTGATCTGCCAGCTTGACAGAATCCCGGAAGCCCTGTTGCAGCCGCAGCAGGGGCTCAATGGCGGTTTTTCTGCCTTGCTCGATTCGGTCAAGCCGCGACCGGGATCTGTCATTCCATTTACCGCCCAGCCCGTCAGGATGCTCTGTCCACGGCTGCTTCCACCGGGGGCCGGAAATCGCCCACACGGTCGCATAGTTCTCTATTTCATCGCAAAGCTCCGCGTCAACAGGAGACAGCACGGAGCGCAGATACCGCAGCACAGACCGCTGCTCAAAGCCGTCCAGCGCGGCCTCCATGGCAGAAAGCACCGTGGCGATGGCGGACTTGTCCAAAATATCCTCCGTACCGGAAAGATAAACCGGAATCCCCAGCCTGCGAAATACCAAGGAAATCACCGGACGGTATGCCGCCATATCGGCACACACCAAGCTGATATCCCGATACCGCTGACCTTCCCGCACAAGCCGGAGAATTTCCCCGCCGGCCGCCTCACACTCCTGCCAAATAGAGCTTGCGCTATACAGGCGAAGCCGATCCACAAGCCCTGCGTCCGGAACGATTGCTCCCTGAAACAGGCTATGACGAACCGCGAACAAGGGCGATGCCTTCTCTTGCAGCACCGTAAGCTTTACCTGAACGCCCGCGTTTTGCGCGATACGTACCAGCTCCAGCCCGGTTGCCCCAGCCTTTTCAAAGGCGAACAGCTTCGAGCCGACCCGGTCACAGTTCAGGCTGACTGTAACCTGCCGGGACTGGCAAATCAGATGCTCCACAATGGCGAGATTTTGTCTGGTCAGATCCGGAAACCCGTCTATGTAGAAGGTATGCCGGCTGGCAAAATCGCTGTCCTCAAGCTGCTCCAAAACCCAGGTCATCTGATCCCGGGGATCCCGTTTTCCCCGATGGCACAGGGCATCATAGGCTTCCATAAGGAGAGAAAGCTCCTCCAGCTTTTGGGCAAACGCGCCTTCCGTCCGTGCGGATGCCCCTTTCAAATCCTCCGGTGTAATGCAGCAACGCTTAAATTCATCCACAGCCTCCACAAGCTGAAGCAAAAATTCCGGCTTTGTTTCCACCGGAGCATAGGCCTTAAGCCTGCTGTGAAGCTGACGGGCAGCCGCTGCCATGGCGACCACCCGGCCGCCCTCATCCAAACATTCCAAAGAAGCCGCGCCAACGCTGTCCGACACCCGCCGTGCCAGTCTTGTAAAGGACAGAACCTCCGCAAATCGGCTGGCTGTATCTCCCGCCGCATCGCAAAGCCGCCGTTCCATATCATGACTGCTCAGCTCCGGGACAAGAAGAATCCGCCCCGGCATTTCATTCGAAACATCCTCCGCGATCCTCCTTAGGATCTCATCGGTATTGGCAGTATGGTCTGTTCCCAGAATCAATTCCAGCATCCAATCACCAGCCTTCCTGTAATACCGTCATTGTATCACAGGAAGGCCGTGATTTACAGAGCAGATTTAGCTTTGATGAAAGAAATTTTCGATTTTACCCAAAACGTCCAGCAGATAGAAGCGCACCTGATACTGTTCATTTCCGGTAATCGCGCCACTGAGGGACTGACTGAAGCCGGCACCTGCGGCAACATCCTCCACCTGCTCTGTGGCAGCGGGGATGCACAGCCCGGGAAATACCACACACCACCAGTTTTTCCCCTCACCGCTGCCAATGGTCACACGCAGAGAATCGTACACACCGGAGGGCAGCGTAAAGGTGTCGTACACTCTTTGGGGAAATTCCTCCCGTTCCAATGTCACCGCCGCCTGTTCGCTGACACCTTGGGCAGCCAGTACCGAATTTGCCAGCTCCTCCAGCTCCGGCAGCATGGCATCCACGCAAGCGTAAGCGTCCTCCTTATTTTCAGCGGCAGAGGTGGCCTGCTCCACAGCGGCCAGCACCGCGTCCTTAACCTGCAGCTTCACCGCCTGATCGGCTGCGCTGTCGGAATTGGCGACCACGTGCAGCCGCAGTACCTGCTGGCTCAGCTCCTGCTTATCGGAGATCACCGAGCCCATGTATACAACCGCCCCAATCAGCGCGATTGCGGTTACCTTTCGTAAGATTCTAAACATAAAAAATCACCGTCCATACCAAGTTACCCTTAGTATGGACGGTTTTCGGAAAAATTAAACAGGTTTAGCGATAAATGTCTGAGGATATGCGCTTGACAGCTCCTGACGTATCTGCTCCGCAGCTTCCTGCCGGTTCGTTATGCAGTACACCGCAGAACCCGAGCCAGACATCTGCCAGCCTAACGCCCCGCACCGGGCAAATACCGCTTTGATCTGATCCAGCTCTCCATGCTCCTGAGAAACCACAGGATCAAACACATTGCAAAGCCTTTCGCAAACCTTACTCAGTGCCGCTCGCTCCAAGGCATCCTCCATGCCCTCATGATCCGGTCGAAGCACAATGTCGGCATCATCAATCTTACGGAAAAGCTCCGGCGTGGAAATGGGAAACTCCGGCTTGACCACTACAAAGAAGCAGTCCGGCAGTGGGCGCAGTGGACGCATACGCTCTCCCCTGCCCTCACACATGACCGTGCCCCCAAGAACGCAGAAAGGTACATCACTGCCCACCTGCGCTCCCAGATCAGCCAACTGTTCCATAGTAAGCGGCATCCCGTAATGGCGGTTCAGCCCACGAAGCACGGCCGCCGCGTCAGAGCTGCCGCCGCCAAGTCCGGCCTGACTTGGAATCCGCTTGACAATGCGCATTTCCAGACCATCGGGATCCAAACCCGCCGCGTCAAAGAATACCTGCGCCGCCTTCCACGCCAGATTCCGCCCGTCGCAGGGAATCCCCTCCTTATCGCACAGCAGCGACCAAGGCTTTCCCGTCCCCGGTGTGAGGAAAATATCATCCTGAAGAGATACCGTTTGCATCACACTTTTCAGGTCATGATACCCATCTGCCCGCTTGCGCAAAACGTCCAAGGTCAAATTCACCTTGGCATAGGCAGGCTCAAAAACGGTGGTCATCGGATTTTCCTACCTTCCAGATAATATCTTTTCTCCCGTGCGTGCCCCATAGAGAAGGTCTTACGGGGAAGTGTTCCCCCCTGAATCACGCCACGGAATAGCTGATGCTTCTCCATAGGCGGCAGAAGGAAACCAATGGCACGAGGTTGTTGAGCCAAAGCGCAAACCTCTTCATCTCCATGGATGTAGTCGATTTGACCTTGGTTTTCCTTTAGCCAGCGGTCTAAAAACTCTTGCAATACCGCTACAGCCAGCGCGCCCCGGTTGGAATCCAGACACAGCGTGCCCCGCCGGTCACCCATGACCCATTCTACCTTATAGCCATCCGTGCCGCAGACGCTTTGCAGATCCTCCAGCAGCTTTTCCCCGTCTACTCCTGTTAGGATGCGGTGGATCGGCTCAAAGGAAAGGGACGGATCGTGGATATTTTCCAGCTCCACTAGGGAGAACCTTGCCGGATGCTTGGAATGATCCACATCCGGGTTGGATTTTTTCATAGCTTCATAGCAGCTTTTCGCCGTGGCAAGAGAGTGGTTTCCGTCACCCACCGCCATAAGCACGGACGCCCCCGGCAGATCCGGATATTTTTCTCCGATTTTTTCGCAGTAGGCTTCCAGTCTTTTGTCAAAATCTTCCGCAGCCTGTCCTTGCACCAGCCAGCCCTGTATCCGTCCGCCCTGCTCCATAAGCTCAAAATCATAGAGCAGCGGCAAGCTGTCCTTGATTTCCGCAATCGGCTCGATCAACTCCATGCGGTCATCATCGCACAGCATCAGCACATGGGGCAGCTCCAGCGCGGCATCCTTGCGTACCCGCTGCCGGGGTGGGATGCGCTCCAGAACCGTCTTCTCCGTAGCACGAATCGGGGAACAAGAATCATGACTGTAGTCATACGCTTCCAAATCCACCGCGCCCAGCAGTCCCGGACGTACCGAGCCGTCCGCCAGCGTGCGCTGGATATACACATAAGAACCCGGATAAACGGAGAAAATGTCCTCTGCAAGATACCGCTCCATAGTCGCGTTGATTTTCGCTACCGCGGCTTTCTCATCCACAGCCTCTAAATCTGCCTCAGGCAAGATCATATGGATGGTGGACGGCCCGTCACCGGCAGTTTGGCGAACCCGCTGCCAATACTCAGGGTCTGAGGTAAACTGATCGCAGGCGATCACCGCCCACCGATTCATCTCCACACCCTTGGGAAGTAAAATATCAGTGCTTTGAAAAATACGCATATCCGTAATCCTCCTTTTTCAGGATCATTTTTTTCTATTATATCGAAAATTGACCTTCCCGTCAATGTGAAAGTATAATCCGAGAAAACTTGGGGATCTTAATGCTGTAGCTCATAAAAACGGAGGGAAAACCTATGCTGGATACGTTAGCTTTGATCCTTTCCATCATCGGCTGTATCAACTGGGGACTGGTAGGCATCTTCCAGTTCGACTTGGTAGCATGGCTGTTTGGCGGACAGGGCGCGCTGCTCAGCCGCATCATCTACACCGTAGTGGGTCTTGCGGGCCTGTGGTGCATTTCGCTGCTGTTCCGCAGACGTTTCTGCGGCTGCGACGAATAAGCCGTCAAAGGCTGAAAAAACTGTCATTGCGAAGCAGTCCGCAGACTGCCCGCAATGACAGTATTTTTCTATTTACGGCTTAACAATTACCTTAACCGTATAAACGACACCCTCTACCTCTGCGGTCAGGTTTGCCGTTCCTTCGGCCACAGCGGTAACCTTACCCGCTGCATCAACAGAACAAGCCGCTGGGTTATCCACGCTCCACTGCACACTCTCCACATCGGAAACCGAAACCGTGCTGCTGTTATAGCCGCTTATATACAGAGTGAATTCCGCCGAGTGGTCGCCTGTAGTATATCTGGGCGGTTTCCCGTCGATCAGCAGCTCATGAGCCGGGGCTGCATCCTCTCCGGGAGCATCGGTCTGAGTATCGTCCTGGGCCGGAGCATCGGTCTGAGTATCGTCTTGGGCGGGAGTATCGGTGGTATCCTCCGGCTCAGTCGCTTCCTGCCAGGTACAGCGCACGATGCAGATTGCCTCCTGCCCGTCATATGTAGCAGTAATGATAGCCTTACCCACACCCACAGCGACCACAAGACCGTCCTCCACAGTGGCAACGGCTTCATTATCGGAAGTCCATGTAACGTCAGAGTTTTGGATTCCCTCGGTTTTAACAACGATTTTCCATGAGCTGCCCTTAGAGGACAGGGTAAAGTCATCCTTGCTCAGCTTAAGGGTCACAGGCTCGTCCGGTACATCCGGCTCGTCGTCGGGCTCTGTGGCATCCGGCTCATCAGTAGGCTCTGTCACATCCGCATTGTCCAAGTCGCACACAACGGCGCACTGTGCCTCAAAATCACCACATTTTAGTGTAATCACCGCTTCACCGTTGGCCACAGCAGTAACGACACCGTTTTCATCCACCGTAGCCACGCTGGGATTGGAGGAGCTGAACTCAGGAACATCGGTAGTATCCCCAGGCTCGACCTGCCAATACAGTTCAAACCACGGGGCTTCGCTGTTTTCAATCACGATTTCCACATCATGTAAGGTGAGCTTGGTGCAGGGAATCGCAGTATCCTGCGGCTGAGTCGGACTCGTGGACGATTCCTCGGGCAAGTTAGTCTGTTGGCTCTGTCCAGTCTGACTGTCATTTTTATCCGCCCTATCCCCCAGGAATGTGATGGCAATGTAGCTGCCCACGGCAATGATCGCCAGCAGCAGCAAAATCACGATCACGATTAATCCCTTGTTGGAAACATTGTCCAGCTCTTCCTCGTCGAAATCATCCTCTCCGCTGTCCTCCTGAACGTCCAACTGTGCGGACTGCATAGCAGCGGTCTGCTGAAGCTGGCTGGCCTTCAGACGCTTGCGTACATTCGCCTTTGAGAACCGTCCGCCACGAACATATGTATAGCCGGAATTCTCCTCTCCGGCGGCATTACCGGCAGCAGTCTGTCCGCTATCCGCCTTGGCGCAGCCACAAATGGGGCATTGGGTAGCGGTTTCCGGATAATCTGTTCCGCAGATATCACAAATGACCTTGTTCATTATAAACCTCCATTCCGGTCCGCCCACGGGCGAGCCTAATCTTTCGTCATTATAGCATCGGTTTCCGAAGAAAACAACCTCCCAAACAGATTATTTACAAAAAAATTATTGTCAACCGCAGAGGATTTTTCTCATAAATACAAAAATCTACAAGCTTCGCCAATTTTATCCAATACGCAAACAGGAAATCAAACCGAACATGGAATAATTCCCTCAGAAAGCAGTTGCAATTTTTCCAAATCTAAATTATGATATAGGAAATGAAAGGAGGCGATGGGATTTGTCCGTACCTAAGCTTATATCTCCCCTGCTGGACGGCTATGTCATGGGCGAAGCCCTGACCGCGCACCACGGTGTATACTGCTGTCCCGCTCTGCTGGGTGACTCTGAGGAACGATACATCGTCAAGGTCATTTCCATCCCCGCATCTCAGGATCAGCTTGACGCGCTGCTGTTGACCGGCGCGTTTCAAAATGAACTTCGGGCTTTAGATTATTTCAAGGAACTGGCAGAGGGTGTATGCGGTGAAGTCAAAACCTTGGAGCAGCTAAGCAAGCTGGACGGCTTTGTCCCCTACTTAGGCTGCCAAAGTGAGAAAATGGATGACGGCGTAGGCTATGATGTGTATCTGTTAGCTCCCTACCGCCCTTCCTTAGAGAAAAGCCTGCATACTCAACCGCTGACCCATCTGGCGGCGGTAAATCTGGGACTGGATATGTGCGCCGCCCTGTCTGTATGCCGTAAGGCCGGCTATCTGTATGCGGATTTGAAGCCGGATAATATTTACCTGACGGAAATGCGGGGCTATTGCATCGGTGATTTGGGCTTCATCCCACTGCAATCGCTGAAATACGCCTCTCTGCCGGATAAATACCGAAGCAGCTATACTCCGCCGGAGATTACAGATGCCTACGCGCCCTTAAGTGACACCATGGACATCTATGCGCTGGGGCTGGTTCTGTATCAGGTCTATAACAACGGAGAGCTGCCCTTCACCGGCTCTGCCCCCGCGCAGCCCCTGCCCTCCCCCATGTATGCCGACTATGAGATGGCAGAGATTATCCTCAAGGCTTGTGCCCCCGATCCAGCCGACCGCTGGAAGGATCCTGCACAGATGGGACAGGCGCTGGTAGACTATATGCAGCGCAACAGCATCAACGATACCTCCATCGTACCGCCGCCTCCCGAGCCGCCAATTTCAGAGGAGTCAGAGGTTGCGGAATTCCTTACGGATGAGGAAAACGATCAAGAGCTTGCAGAGCTTCTGGCCCTGATACCCGATGAAGAGCCTCCCCAGCCTGAGGATGCGGAAGTACCCTCTGAGGATGCACCGCAGGAAAATGCGGAAGAAGCATCGGATCAGGAAAACGAGGAAGAAATATCGGAGGACGCACCGCAGGAAGATGACAAAGAGCTGTCAGAGGAGGTGCCGCCCGATGAGCTTTCATCGGAGGATCCCGTTTGTGAAGATGGCGACGCTCCCGAAGAAAAGGCGGAAGCCCCCGCTTCTGACGATGAAGCGGATTCCGCAGAGCCTGCTTCCCACCCTAAAACTGAAGTAACCGAAGACGGCGTTACCGAGGAAGTGGCGGGAATCCTGGAGCAGGCGGACGCGCTTGCGCAAATAGATGTTCCGGACCCTGTGGTTGTACCAGATCCGATTGATATCCCAATTCCCCCACCCATCGTTATTGAGCCTGAGGAAGATCCGGAAGAGGAAACCGCCGCCGACGAAGAAGAACCGTCTCAGGACTCCACGGAGGACGAGGAGGAATACGAGCTTCCCGATGTCCCCTTCCCGGAGGAAATCCAGAGAAAACGGAAACGCCATTGGCTTTCTGTCGGTATTGCGTTGATCATGCTGGTGCTGCTTGCTTTGGGGGCACACTTCTTCTATCAGGGCTACTACCTCCAGTCCATCGATTCTCTGACCGTTCAGGGCGGCAAGGATTCCCTCACGGTTTCTGTGGTGACCGGCGTGGATGAGTCCCTGCTGACTGCTGTGTGCACCGATACCTACGGAAACACTCTGCGCCAGGGCATTACCAACGGCACAGCGTACTTCCCCGACCTGAAGCCCAATACCCAGTATAAAATCCAAATGCAGATTCAAGGCTTCCATAAGCTGACCGGCAATACCGTTGCCAGCTACACCACTGCCAGCCAAACACAAATCGTCAGCTTTAACGCAGCAATCGGGCAGGAGGACGGTTCCGTGCAGCTCAGCTTTGTCAGCGACGGGCCGGACAGCGACCGCTGGCTGGTGGAGTATACCACCGAAGACGGCGTATCCCAGACCGCCTCCTTCACCGACAAAGCCGTAACACTGTATGGACTGTCGGTGGATCAGGAATACACCTTCCGGATCGTATCTCAGGACGATTTGTTTATCACCGGAAATTACGAAATAACCTACACTCCCAAGGCACTGATTTATGCGGAGAATCTGCAAATTGAATCCTATGCCGACGGCGAACTGACCGTATCCTGGCTTTCCGAAGCCGACTCTGATTTTATCTGGGTTGTAAGCTGCCGCAGCGATTCCGGCTTTAATCAAACGGTTACCACTACCGACTTCACCGCTACCTTCGGCGGCCTTGACATGGATGTAGGCTACACCGTAACCGTCACCGCTGAGGGAATGTCTCAGGGCGAAAGCATCGTCGCCAGTCCCCAGCCAATTACCGTTACGGAGTATTCCGTACAGTCTCAGCAGCCTTGGAGTATCCTGCTTAACTGGAGCTTCACCGGACAGACTCCCTCCGGCTGGATTGTGGCATGGGAAATGGACGGTGTACCTCAGGAGGAGCTGCTGTGTCAGGAAAATCAGGCGACCATCCCCGTACGTCCCGGATATACCTATACGTTTGAGGCGCGTCCGGCAGATGCAATCACCTATTTTACCCAGAGCTACACCTACGGGCCCACAGAAATCCCGGAATTTGCAGGCTATGGCGTTGCCGCCGAGGATTTCACCGTCACCACCCACCGCACCCCCGGCGCAGAAGTATGGGATGCCGGCGATCTGGGCAGCGATACCCAGTCTGCTGAATTTACGGTGGAGGAATCCGCCTGCCTGTTAATGGAGCTGTCTGCCTCCTATGGCGTAACTGACGATTCCATCGCCACCACCTTTGTGATTTTCGACAGCGACGGCAGGCTTGTCAGCGCAGAAAGTGTAACCCGCACATGGGACGAAATGTGGCATAAACGCAAGTGTGCCGTACAGCTCCCTCAGATGCCCGCCACCCCCGGCAACTACGTGCTGGATTTGTATATCGCGGATCAATTTGTTGCCACCGTAGAATTTTCCATTGTATAAAGATAGCCCGGAATAAGGACAACACATAATTTCATCGCCCCCCTCGTTTGAGGCAATGTCATTAAGTTAAGAAGCCCTTGTCATTCTGAGCCTGCGTCAGTAGGCGTAAGAATCCGTTTAAAAAGGGTATTACGGATTGCCACGCACCTTCGGTGCTCGCAATGACATTCTAAACTTAATGACATTGCTCGTTTGAGGGGGGTGATTTCTTGAAAAGTATGTCAAAATCTCCTGCCAGTCAGTAATTTTCCTTTACCTTGGAAAAAATACATGATATAATACAGTCTGAATTCTTCAAGGGGGCAGACCCATGGCTTTGAAACCGCACATCGACCTAAAGAAATTCCGAATCAATCCTCTGCTGCTTGCTTTCCTCATTCCGTTTTTGGGGATGCTGACAGTGATGCTGATTGGCGGCTATGAACCCTTCGGGGACAATCTGGCCTTGCTGTATTCCGACGAATACCACCAGTATTATCCCTTCTTCGTTGCGTTCCGCCGGGCGCTGCTCAGCGGAGATTCGCTGCTTTACACATGGGATGTGGGGATGGGGCTTGACTATTTAGGACTGATTGCATACTATCTGGCATCCCCCTTGAACCTGATCAGTATCCTTATCCCCGAAAGCCTGACACTGGAATATTT
>CAZAOL010000008.1:0-22395 GCA_964486785.1 uncultured Oscillospiraceae bacterium | reverse complement strand
TCTGCTTGAACTCGGTGACACGGACACTTCCGTCGAAGGGATCGGTGGAGTAGGAGCCGTCGGGAGAATTGTAGTTCTTGGGATCGTAGCCCCAGCCGTACTGCTCCCAAATGTCCAGATTGTACTCGTCCAGAGACGCGAAGTCGTACACAGGCATGAGCTGTACATGGGTCACGCCCAGCTCCTTCAGATGCTCCAGAGCGGTGGAGTAGCCATTGTAGTTGGTACCCGTCTGAGTCAGACCCAAGTAAGTGCCCCGCAGCTCCTCATCCACGCCGGAGGTGGAGTCGATGGTCATCTCACGGACGTGCATCTCGTAGATGATGGCATCGGTGTAGGACATATTCTTGTTGGGGCTGATGTCGCTGTCCCAACCCTCGGGATCCGTAGCGTCCATGTTCAGGATCATACCACGGTCGCCGTTGGCACCCACGGACACCGCGTAGGGGTCGGTGGCCTCTACGGTGTAGCTGCCGAAGGACACATCGTAGTTGTAGTAGTAGCCATGGAGGTTACCGGATACGGTCACATACCACACGCCGTTGCTGCCCTGCTTCATTTCCACATACTGCAGCAGATTGCCGGAGCCGTAGTTGCCGGAATCGTACAGCTTCACATGGACTGCCATGGCAGTAGGTGCCCACACCTTGAAGGTGGTGTAGTTCTTGCTCCATGTCGCGCCCAGATCGTCGCCGTAGTAGCTGTACTGCTCCGCGAACTTGCTGGTGTAGAACAGGTCGTGGGTGTTGATGGTAATGGTCGCGTAGTAGCCGCCCCACTTCACCTGATAGGCATTGGTCTCGGACAGGGTCAGCTCACGGCTGAGAGTCAGGGTGTAGCCGTTGCCGTCCAGCACCGCGCTTTTCACAGTGATGTCGGTGGCGTTGCCGCTGGCATCCACGATGGAGAAGCCGTTGGCCCAGTCGCCGGTGAAAGGCATGGTGGACTTGACCCAAACCTTGCCGGTATCGTAATTGTAGGTGGCGTAGCTCAGCTTGGCGGCGGAGATCACGTCCTCGCCCAGCACACGGCTGCCGGTGGCAGAGCCGGAGTTGAGGTAGAAGTGAACCGTGCCGGAGCTGATGTCGCTCAGGTCGATATAGCGGTCGTAGAATTCCTTATCGGACCAGTCGGTCTTGCGGACGGTGTAGCCCAAGGAGGTATTGGTGCCATCCAAGGTGTAGGTAGCAACCAGACCCTTATCGCCGTCCACCTCCAAAAGCTCGGCAGCGCCGCTACTTTCGTTGCACCAGAACCAAACGTCCCAATCGGTGTAGTCGCCGCTGGAGCGGTAGAAGTGGAGCTTTACGGTAATCTTGCCGGTATCCTCCACCAGCTCATCCTCAGGAGTGATCACCATGCTGTTGCCGTCGTAGCCGCCCACCGTGCCGTTGAGCGGATCGAGGATCCACTGGCCGTCCACCACGAACTTGTACTCATACGCGCCGGGCATCAGGGTCATGCTGGTGCTCCAAACGCCGTCCTCCAGAGTCATGGGGTTGGCGGTTTCGCTCCAATCGTTGAAGTTGCCCGCCACAGAAACGCTCTTGGCACTGGCATCCTCATAGCGGAAGATGACCTCGATGTAGTTGACCTCGGGGCTGATGACCGTGCCGCTTTCGGCGGTAACTACGGTGCAATCATACTTGCCGCTGGAATTGGTATAGGTGTTGGGCTTGATCCACAGCTCACGGTAGGTATTGAGCGTAGAGAAGGGAATCGTCAGATCCGAGGTCTGCGCGCCGTTCCAGTTGTGGAAGGTCAGACCCAGATCCTCACCGGAGGTGGGCTCATAGTCCAGATTCAGGGTGAAGTAGCCGTTGGAATCCCGGTTGACGGTGACGCCGGGCCAATCGAAGCCCTCCAGAGCGGTCTCGCCTACCCATGCGTAAGCAACCGCGCCGTTCCAGCCCAGGGTGTTGACCAGATGGATGGTCACGCCGTTGGTAACGGTAATGCCTCTGCTGCAGACGTAGCAATTACCCGCCACATAGGTGTGGCTGACGCTGACGCCGCACTCCAGACACACGCCGTCTGCATCGTGCTCGGTATGCTCGCACTCGTAAATGCTGTAGCTCAGCACCACGCTGTCGTTGCTGGCCACCGTCAGGGTCAGGGTGATCCGGTTGCCGGCAGGCAGGAAGAGCTTGTTGGGATAGGTCAGGATACCGGTGCGGTACATAACCGCGGAGGTGACCTCACCCAGCCAGCTATCGGTCATGTACTCGCCACCGTTGCTGTCGCCTACGAATACATAGCTGTCGCTGTTGACCACCAGAGTCAGAGAACCGTCCACAAAGGTGTAATCCGTGCCGTTGTAGTCGGTGCCGTTGATACTGCCGTACAGGTAGTAGTGGTCCGCCATGTCGATCTGACCGTAGGTAGACCAGAAGCCGGAGGCGTAATCGTAGGTGTCGCCGTCTGCCGCGGGTACCAGATTGGCGGTCTGGCTGCCGCTGCCGTTATTGAAGATGATGTTGGTGACGCTGGTGGGAACGGTGATCTTGTAGGTGTTGCCCTCCACCAGAGTCATGGCATTGCCGGGCCACGCGCTTGTGATCACATCACCGTTGTCGTGCCAGCCGTACAGGTAAACCTTGGACCAGCCGTCGGTATTGGTGAAGTAGATGGTACGGGTGGTTGCCGCGCCGCAGTCGGTGCAGGTGGTGTTGCCGGAGTGACCCACATAGGCGTAGCAATCGTAGCAGTAGCCGTCGGTGCCATGGTCGGGATGTTCGCAGTCCAGCTCGATGGCGTTGCAGACCACCGCGATGCCGGTAGAGCCCATATCACCGTAGATCCAGCCGTCGGAGGATACGGTGAAGGTATTGCCGGTGATCTGATCGGTATAGGTGCCTGCCGCCAAGGTGTGGTTGGGTACGCTGACCCAGCCGGAGCTTGCGGAGGAGCTTACGATCACCACACCCGCGCCGCCGCGCTCTACGTAGGCGTAGCTGCCGTAGGTCGCGCAGTATTCGGAGGTGCCGATGAACTGGTTGTGGAAGCGGTTCACCGCCGCCACCTCAACGCTGGACCAGCCGGTCTTGGCGATCTGACCCATCTCCTGAGTCAGCAGGCTGCTGGCCCGGGGGAAGTACAGTGCCATGGTGTAGGCCCGGGAGGCAACGATCGCCCATGCCCGGTTGAGCACATCCTGCGGGATGTAGTCGGAGGAGCCGTCGCCGAAGGTATCGTGGGATTCCGCCCACAGCACCAGCTTGTCGGCGTTGCAGTCCTTGAAGTAGGAGAACTGGATAGAGCCGGCGTTGCCGTTGTAGATGTAGTTGCGAACGTCGTTGCTCCATACGCTTTCCGTCACGCTCATGTAGGGCGTGTAGGCGGAGATGTGCAGCTCGCCGCTTTCATCGGGGTTCTGCAGCAGCTCACCGTAGCAGTACAGGTAGATGCCTCTGGTGGTGCTGGCGTAGCTGCTGGCACCGTTTACCACGGTGGGCCAGAAGTCGCTGGCGAAGCTGCTGTTGTCGCTGGGAGTCTCGATCTGCTTGGCGGCATCGAAGCGGAAGCCGTCCGCGCCGCAGTCGATCAGATCCTTCAGATAGTCCAGAACGTAATTCTGGATCTTATCGCTGCCGGTGTTCAGGTCCGGCAGACCAGCCATACAGTACTGGGTGATATTGTAGCGGCTGGAGTAATCCCAGGAGTTGGTGGTGTAGTCATGCCAGCAGGAGCTGTCCAGACGGATATCATCGGGAATCAGGGGGGACAGGGTGTTTGCGCCGTTGTTCGCCAAGTGGTTGGAAACCACGTCCACGATTACCTTGATATTGTACTTGTGGGCAGTCTCGCACAGGCTGATGAATTCCTCTCTTGTGCCGACGCAGTGACCGCTGGCCTCGTTGATCTCGAAGTCTACGGGCTGGTACAGCACCCACCAGTTGTCGTAGGGCTTATTCTTGGTGGCCTCCTTGGTGGTCTGGATGGGAGAAAGCTGGATGGAGGTGTAGCCCAAACTGGCAATCAGACCCATATTGGCCTCGATATTGGCAATGGACCAGTTCCAGCACTGCAGGGTACAGCCGTCCTGAACGTAATCCGCCAAGGTGCTGTCCACTGTGGTCTGTCTTTCACCGCAGACGGTGCAGATGCCATCGGCATAGGTGTGACCGCAGGTGTAGATCAGATCCGGGCTGCTGAAGCCGCACAGCGAGCAGCTACAGACGGTGACACCGGGAGCGGTACAGGTCATCTCGGACACGGTTTCCCAGCTATACTCATGGTCACAGTCGTCGGTGGTGGTGTAGCTCAGAGTCAGGGTGCCGTTGCTGTTCTCGGTGAGGGTAAAGGTGAGCATAATGCCGCCGGGAACCAGCATCTTCTCCATAGCACCGGTGGTGGTGTTGTAGAAGGTGGCACTCTTGCCGGTCTGATAGGTCTGGGTCATGTACCAGTGGGCATTGCCCGCGGCCTTGATGCCGATGTAGCTGTCCTGCTCGAAGCTGACGGTGAGCTTTCCGTCGGTGAAGGAGTAGCTGCCCATGGTAGCGTAATCACCTTCGTAGCCGTAGTTGGCACCGTTGATGTAGCCGAACAGGTAATACTGCTGGGCATCCGCCACACCGCAGACGCTGCACTTGCCGTTGCTGTAGCTATGGGGAACCGCCAAGGTTTCATTGTCGATGTAGCTGTAGCTGCAGCCCGGGCAATGATAGACGGTGTAGCCGTTACCGGTGCAGGTAGCCGCTACCACCTTGGTGGTGTAGCTGTGCTCGTGGCCCGCCACCGTGCCGCAGTCCGCACAGCGGCTGTCGGTGAATTCGTGGGTGGTGGAATCGGTGTACTCGGTAACGAAGCTGCTGCCGCAGTGGATACAGGTATAGGTGCTGTAGCCCTCGGCATCACAGGTAGGCTCGGTAACCACGATGTCATACTCACAGGTATGCACATCCAGGAACCGATACCAGCCGTACATCACGGAGGAATAGGTATCCTCCTCCGCGCCGTAGGCGGGCAGGTCCAGATTGGCGGTCTGCTCACCCGCGCCGTTGTGGAAAATCACCTTGTTCGCGCCGAAGGGGATGGTTGCGCTGTAGATAGTCTCGTTGGTCAGCGTCATCTGCACGCCGGGCCACGCGTCGGTGATCTCCACGGCACGGCCTACGGTCTCTGCCCATGCGTAGACATAGACATTGGTCCAGTCGGTCAAGCCGTTGTCGTAGTAGATGACCTGAGTAGCCGGGGGATCCTCCGGCAGTCCGCACACGGTACATACGCCGTAGGAGTAGGTGTGCTCCGTGTCCTCGCCGCAGGCGGTACACATACCGCAGGTGTTGTGGTCGGCATGGTCACAGCCCTCCACATAGTTGACCCAGCTCCCAGTAGCGGGATCGTAGCGTACGAACACGGAATCGTAAGCGGGAGGTGTCAGGTCACCGGTCTGGTTTCCGCCGCCGTCGGTGAAGATCACATTGGTGGCCGCGGTGGGCAGCTCAAAGGAATAGATGCCGCTGCCGATGCTGGTCATGGCACTTCCCGGCCAGCTTTCGCCATACTCGGTAACACGTCCGGCCGCCTCCGCCCATGCGTAGACATAGACATTGCTCCAGCCGGTGGTGGAGTTGTCGTAGTATACGGTAACGGTATCGGGAGTGGACTGGCTCAGACCGCAAACGGTGCAGTAGCCGGCGGAGAAGCTGTGACTGACGCTCTTGCCGCAAACGGTGCAAAGACCGCCGGCGGTATGGTAGACGTGGCTGCAGTCCACCAGAGACAGGTTCTGATTGTAGATGGAATCCTCATGGATCAGGTCGCCCAGCACCAGCACGGTGGCGGAATAGCCTTCCACGCTGACTGTGCCGTAGCCGCTGCCCACATCCACGCCCCACAGCGGGGTCACGCCGGCCTGCAAGCCATGGATACAGGCCTGCCAGTAGCCGGAGGGGATGCCGTAGTTGCCCAAATTCACGCTTTGGGCAGAGCCGCTGCCGTTGAAGATGATCACGATGCCGTCGGAGCACTCGTAGTTGGGATAACCGCTTACATAGAACATGACGGTATTGTCATTGATCTTGTAGTAGGTGGTGTAGTTCCAAGCGTCAGAGCCGTTGGCGCAGCGCAGCGCGGCATGGTTCTTACGGAACTCGATCAGACCGCCGTAGTAATCATCCAGCACCTGAGCGTAATCCTTATCCTGCAGGTCGGACCAGCGGATCTTGTTCACATAGTCATCGGTGCCGAAGGCGTTGTCGTAGCGGGTGCCGCTGGCGTCCTTCTTCTCCCGGAGCATTTCATCGCCGGAGTAGATGAAGGGTATGCCCTGAGCCAGCATGACCATTGCCGCGGACAGACCGTTCATGCGGGCGATCTCCTCCCAGTACGCGCCGTTGCGGGAGATGAGGAGCTTGTCGGTCAGGCAGTAGTTGTCATGGCAGGCAACATAGTTGATGGTCTGGGTGGGGCTGGTAGACCAGCCGTTGCTGGCGCGGAAGTAGCTACCGATGGCATCGGCGTAGCTGCCGCTGCCGCTGGCGAAGCCCCAGGAGCTGCCGTTGTCGCCGGCAATGGCGTTACGGTAGTTGTCGTTGAAGAAGCCGAAGCCGGAGGTCGCCCACGCGTTGTCCTTGGTGGTCAGCGTATAGCCTTCCTCCACGGCCGTGCCGCCGCCCCAGCCCTCGCCGTAGAACATGACGTAGGGGTACTTGGCATGGACGGTGCTGACGATTTCATTGATGGTCTGCGTATCGATCAGACCCGCCAAGTCGAAGCGGAAGCCGTCGATGTGGTATTCCTCGACCCAGTACAGCACAGAGTCCACGATGAAGTTCCGTGCCATGACCCGCTCAGTAGCGAAATCGTTGCCGCAGCCGGAGCCGTTGGACCAGTTGCCCTCGCCGTAGAAGCGGCTGAAGTAGTTGGGAACGATCTTGTTGTAGCAGAAGTCGCCGCCGGAGAAGGTGTGGTTGTAGACCACGTCCATAACCACGTTGATGCCGTTGGAGTGGAAGGTCTGCACCATCTGCTTGAACTCGGTGACGCGGACGCTTCCGTCGAAGGGATCGGTGGAGTAGGAGCCGTCGGGAGCGTTCATATTCTTGGGATCGTAACCCCAGCCGTACTGCTCCCAAATGTCCAGATTGTACTCGTCCAGAGACGCGAAGTCGTACACAGGCATGAGCTGTACATGGGTCACGCCCAGCTCCTTCAGATGCTCCAGAGCGGTGGAGTAGCCATTGTAGTTGGTACCCGTCTGAGTCAGACCCAAGTAAGTGCCCCGCAGCTCCTCATCCACGCCGGAGGTGGAGTCGATGGTCATCTCACGGACGTGCATCTCGTAGATGATGGCATCGGTGTAGGACATATTCTTGTTGGGGCTGATGTCGCTGTCCCAACCCTCGGGATCCGTAGCGTCCATGTTCAGGATCATACCACGGTCGCCGTTGGCACCCACGGACACCGCGTAGGGGTCGGTGGCCTCTACGGTGTAGCTGCCGAAGGACACATCGTAGTTGTAGTAGTAGCCATGGAGGTTACCGGATACGGTCACATACCACACGCCGTTGCTGCCCTGCTTCATTTCCACATACTGCAGCAGATTGCCGGAGCCGTAGTTGCCGGAATCGTACAGCTTTACATGGACTGCCAAAGCGGTGGGTGCCCACACCTTGAAGGTGGTGTAGCTGCTGCTCCATGTCGCGCCCAGATCGTTGCCGTAGTAGCCGTAATCCTCCGCAAACTTATCGGTGTAGAACAGGCTGTGGGTATCCACGGCGATGGTGGCGTAGCTGCCGTTCCACAGCACCTGATAGGCGTTGGACTCGGACAGAGCCAGGGTGCGGCTGAGGGTCAGGGCGTAGCCGTTGCCGTCCAGCACCGCGCTCTTCACGGTGATGTCGGTGGCGTTGCCGCTGGCATCCACGATGGTGAAAGCATTTGCCCAGTCGCCGGTGAGAGGCAGGGTAGACTTGACCCAAACCTTACCGGTTTCGTAATCGTAGTTGGCGTAGCTCAGCTTGGCGGCGGAGATCACGTCCTCGCCCAGCACACGGCTGCCGGTGGCAGAGCCGGAGTTGAGGTAGAAGTGAACCGTGCCGGAGCTGATGTCGCTCAGGTCGATATAGCGGTCGTAGAATTCCTTATCGGACCAGTCGGTCTTGCGGACGGTGTAGCCCAAGGAGGTATTGGTGCCATCCAAGGTGTAGGTAGCAACCAGACCCTTATCGCCGTCCACCTCCAAAAGCTCGGCAGCGCCGCTACTTTCGTTGCACCAGAACCAAACGTCCCAATCGGTGTAGTCGCCGCTGGAGCGGTAGAAGTGGAGCTTCACGGTGATCTTACCGTCGTTGGGGATGGTGCTGTCAGCGGGAACGATCAGCATACTGTTGCTGTCGTAGCCGCCCACCACGCCGTTGGTAGGATCGCAGATCCAGCTTCCGTCCACGATGAACTTATACTCATAAGCACCGGGAACCAAGCTCAAGGTGGTGCTCCACACACCGTCGCTGCCCTTGGTCATGGGCGTTGCGGTGGTGCTCCAGTTATTGAAGCTGCCGGACAGGTATACCTTAGAGGCAGAGCCTTCATAACGGAAGGTCACGGAGGTGCCGTTGACCTCAGGACTGATTACCATGCCGCCTTCGGAGGTGGCGGTGGTGCAGTCGTACTTGCCGCTGGAATTGGTATAGGTGTTGGGCTTGATCCAAACCTCACGGCTGGCGTTCAGAGTAGCGAAGCTCAGGGCCACGTCCGCGGTCTGAGAGCCGTTGAAATTGTGGAACAGCACGTTCAGGCTTTCGCCGGCGGTGGGCTCGTAGTCCAGCTCCAAGGTGTAGTAGCCGTCCACGTCACGGTTGACGGTGACACCGGGCCACTGGTAGCCGGTCAGGGCGGTATCGCCAACCCAAGCATAGCCAACCACGCCGTCCCAGCCCAAGGTGTTGACGAAGTGGAGCTTTACGCCGCTGGTGACCGCCGCGCTCTTGCCGCAGACGGCACAGGTGCTGCCGGACCAGTTGTGGGTACATTCGCTGTCGCACTTGGAGCAGTAGCCGTCAGACCAGCTATGGGAGCAGGTCTTGCCGCACTGGGTGCAGGTATTGCCGCTCCAGATATGGCCGCAGCTTGCGCCGCACACGGTACATACGCTGTTGGACCAGCTATGGCTGCAGGCCGCGCCGCAGACGGTACACGCGCCGTTTTCGTAGCTGTGGCTGACGGTGCTGCCGCAGGTTCCGCACACGCCGGAGGTATCGTGGCCGGGGTGCGTGCAGGAGCTGGCATCGGCAACATAGCTCAGAGTGAGCGTGCCGTCGCTGTTCTCCGTCAGAGTGAAGGTGATCGGCAGATTGCCGGGAACATACAGCTTCTCATTGGCACCGGTTTCGGTGCTGTACAGCGTGGCGGTGGTAACATTGCCCAAATAGCCCTGGGTCATGTACCACACAGCGTTGTCGCCGGTCTTCACGGCAACGTAGCTGTCCTGAGTGAAGGTGACGGTGAGCTTGCCGTCCACAAACCTGTAGATGCCGATGGTGGCGTAGTCGCCCTCGCAGGCGTAGTCCTCGCCGTTGATGTAGCCGAACAGGTAGTAATCGGTCTGAGTGGGCTCAGCCACGCCGCAGACGGTACATACACCGCCGGAGTAGGTATGCTCTACCACCTCATGACAGGTGGTGCAGTAGCCATTGGTATCATGGCCGGGATGGGTGCAAATCTCCGCGGCCTCGGTGGTGTAGCTCAGGGTCAGTGTGCCGTCGCTGTTTTCCACCAGCGTAAAGTTGACCTTTACGCCGCCGGGAACATACAGCTTTTCACCCGCGCCGGTAGAGGTGTTGTACAGAACGACGCTGTTAGCGGTGGTATAGCTTTGCGCCATGTACCAGTTGCTGTTGTCGCCGGTCTTGACGCCCACATAGCTGTCCTGAGTGAAGGTGAAGGACGCGCCGCCGTGACGGATGATGAAGGAGCCGATGTTGTCGGAATCCTCCTCGCAGGCGTAGTTCGCGCCGTTGATGTAGCCGAACAGGTAGTAGGTGACCTCCTGATAATCCGGGTCGGAGGCATTACACACGGTGCACACGCCGCTGACATAGGTATGCTCCACAGTCTCGCCGCAGTTGGTGCAGATGCCGCTGGCATTGTGGCTGACGTGCTCACAGTCGCTGGCAGCCACGGTGTAGCTCAGAGTCAGGCTGTCGTCCCAGTTCTTGGAAAGGGTGAAGGTGAGCTGCTTATTGCCGGGGACATACAGCCGGTTGGCACTGGCGGAGTAGGGATCCATATCCCGCAGAGTCACGGAGGAAGCCTCGCCCACCCAGCCGTTGGCCATGTACCAGTGGGCATTGTCGCCGGTCTTCACGGCAACATAGCTGTCCTCGGTAAAGGTAACGGTCAAAGAGCCGTTTACGAACTTGTAGATGCCGATATTGGCGGCATCGTCATTCCAGCCGTAGTCCGCGCCGTTGATGTAGCCGAACAGGTAGTATTCCTGCTCAGGCTCAGCCACGCCGCACACGGTACATACGCCGCCGGAGTAGGTATGCTCCACAGTCGCGCCGCAGCCGGTGCAAACGCCGGAGGTATTGTGGCTTGAGTGGCTGCAGGCGGCGGTCACATATTTCAGCGTCAGGGTATCCTTGGCGGAATTGACGGTGAGGGTGAAGGTGACCTCCACGCCGCCGGGAACATACAGCTTCTCAGGCAAATACAGCTTATTGGTATTGTACAGGGTGGCAGTGGTGGTGTTGCCCAGATAGCCCTCGGTCATGTACCAGTTGGCATTGTCGCCGGTCTTGACACCCACATAGCTGGCCTGCTGGAAGATAACCGTCAGGCTGCCGTTTTCAAACTTGTAATCGCCGAGGTTCTCATAGTCGCTTTGGCAAGCATAGTCCCCGCCATTGATCCAGCCGAACAGGTAGTAATCCACGGTGGAGCTATAGTTGGGATCCACGCCGCCGCACACGGTGCAGTAGCCTTCGGCGTAGCTGTGATTCACGCTCAGACCGCAGACCGTACACACACCCGCGGTGCTGTGGCCGGTATGGCTGCAGCTCAGACCGCAGCCGGAGCAGACACCGCTAACGTAGCTGTGGCTGACGATGCTGCCGCAGCCGGTGCAGATGCCGTTGACATCGTGGCTCAGGTGCTGGCAGGTGATGGTCTCGGTGGTGTAGCTCAGGGTCAGGGTATCCTTGGAGGAGCTGGCCGTCAGAGTGAAGGTGACCTTCACGCCGCCGGGAACGAACATCTTCTCCGTAGCCGTGCCGCTGGTGGTATTGTACAGCGTAGCGGTACTGTCGGTGACGTAGAACTGGGTCATGTACCAGTTGTCGTCGCCGGTCTTCACACCGATGTAGCTGTCCTGGCTGAAGGTAACGGTGAGCTTACCGCCGGAGAACTTGTAGATGCCCAGATTATCGGCATCCTCCTCGCAGCCGTAGTTTGCGCTGTTAATGTAACCGAACAGGTAGTAATCCCGGGTCGAGCCGCAGGCGGAACAGGTAGAGCCGGACCAGCTATGGCTGCAAGCCGCACCGCAGACGGTACAGGTGCTGCCGGAGAAGCTGTGGCTGCAGGCCTTGCCGCAGACGCTGCAGCTTCCGTCCGAGTAGGTATGGCTGACAGAGCTGCCGCACTGGATGCACGCGCCGGCGGTGGTATGGTCGGCATGGGTGCAGCTCAGACCGCACACGCCGCACACGCCGCCGGTGAAGCTGTGGCTGACCACGCAGCCGCAGGAGGTGCAGACGCCGTCCGTGCCGTGGGTCAGGTGCTGGCAGGTGCTGTTGTCGGTGGTGTAGCTCAGAGTCAGGGTGTCCTTGGCGGAGTTGATCGTCAGGGTAAAGGTGACCTTCACGCCGCCGGGAACATACAGCTTGTCGGCATTGATGCCGGAGGTAGTGTTGTAAAGCGTAGCCGTGGTGGCATTACCCTGATAGCCGTCGGTCATATACCATGTGGCGTTGTCGCTGGTTTTCACGCCTACATAGCTGTCCTCGGTAAAGGTAACGGTGAGCTTGCCGCTGGAGAACTGGTAAGTGCCCAGATTGTCGGAATCCTCATCGCAGGCATAGTTGGCACCGTTGATGTAGCCGAACAGGTAGTAGCTGCGGGTATTTCCGCAGACGGTACAGGTAGAGCCGGAGTAGCTGTGGCTGCAAGCCGTACCGCAGACACCGCACTTGCCGGAAGACCAGCTATGGCCGCAGCTTGTGCCGCAGACGGCACACTTGCCATTAGACCAGCTATGGCCGCAGCTTGTGCCGCAGGCGGTACACTTGCCATCAGACCAGCTATGGCCCACCACAGAGCCGCAGGTGGTGCAGCAGCCGTCGGAACCGTGGGTCAAATGCTCACAGGAGCTGCTGTTGACGCTGTAGCTCAGGGTCAGGGTGTCGGAGCTGGCGTTGACGGTCAGACTGAAGGTGACCTGAACGCCGCCGGGGACATACAGCTTCTCACCCGCGCCGGTATTGGTATTGTACAGGGTCGCGGAGGTGACCTCGCCCAGATAGCCGTCGGTCATATACCATGCGGAATGGTCGCTGGTTTTCACGCCCACGTAGCTGTCCTCGGTGAAGGTGACAGTGAGCTTATTGTTGGAGAATTTGTAGATGCCCAGATTGGCGTCATCTTCTTCACAGGCGTAGTTTGCGCCGTTGATGTAGCCGAACAGGTAGTAGCCCCGGGTCGAGCCGCAGACGGTACAGGTCGCGCCGGAGTAGCTGTGGGTGCAGCTTTCGCCGCAGACGGTACACTTGCCGCCGGAGTAGCTATGGGTGCAGGCCGCGCCGCAGATGGTACATTTGCCGCCGGAATAGCTGTGGGTGCAGGCCTTGCCGCAGACGCTGCAGCTTCCGTTTGAGTAGCTATGGCTGACGGTGCTGCCACAGGTGGAGCACTTGCCGGCAGTGGTGTGCTTCGCGTGGGTACAGGTGCTGCCGCAGGTGGAGCACTTGCCGTTAGACCAGCTATGGCTGCAGCTCGCGCCGCAGACGGTACAGGTAGAGCCGGACCAGCTATGGGTGCAGCTTGCGCCGCAGGTGGAGCACTTGCCGGAAGACCAGCTATGGCTGCACTCGCCGCCGCAGACGGTACACACACCGTCGGAATAGCTATGGCTGACGGTGCTGCCGCAGACGCTGCACTTGCCGGCGGTGGTATGGTTCAGGTGCTGGCAGGTGCTGCTGGTGATGGAGTAGCTCAGGGTCAGGGTATCCTTGGAGGCGTTGACGGTGAGGGTGAAGGTGACCTTCACGCCGCCGGGCACGAACAGCTTATCGGCATTGATGCCGGAGGTGGTGTTGTACAAGGTGGCGGAGGTAACGTTGCCCAGATAGCCGTCGGTCATGTACCAGCTTGCGTTGTCGCTGGTTTTCACGCCTACGTAGCTGTCCTCGGTAAAGGTGACGGTGAGCTTGCCGCTGGAGAACTGATAGCTGCCCAGATTGTCGGAATCTTCCTGACAGGCATAGTTCGCGCCGTTGATGTAGCCGAACAGGTAGTAGCTACGGGTGCTGCCGCAGACGGTACAGGTAGAGCCGGAGTAGCTGTGGGAGCAGGTGCTGCCGCAGACGGAGCAGGTGCCATTGGACCAGCTATGGGTGCAGCTCATGCCGCAGGTGGAGCACTTGCCGTTAGACCAGCTATGGCTGCAGCTCGCGCCGCAGACGGAGCAAGCTCCGTTTGCCCATTCATGGCTGACGGCCGAGCCGCAGGCGGTACACTTGCCGGAGGTATTGTGGTTCAGGTGCTCACAGGAGCTGCTGTCCACGCTGTAGCTCAGCTTCACGGTATCGGAGCTGGTGTTGATCGTCAGGGTGAAGGTGATCTTCGTGCCGCCGGGAACATACAGCTTATCGGCAGTAATGCCGGAGTTGGTATTATAAAGGGTGGCAGAGGTGACATTGCCAAGATAGCCGTTGGTCATGTACCATGTGGCATTGTCGCTGGTTTTTACGCCCACGTAGCTGTCCTCGGTAAAGGTGACGGTGAGCTTGTTGTTGGTGAACTTGTAGCTGCCCAGATTGTCGGAATCTTCTTCGCAGGCGTAGTTGGCGCCGTTGATGTAGCCGAACAGGTAGTAGCTGCGGGTAGTGCCGCAGAGAGTACAGGTAGCACCGGAGTAGCTGTGGGTGCAGCTTACGCCGCAGGTGGAGCACTTGCCGCCGGACCAGCTATGGGAGCAGGTGGTGCCGCAAACGCTGCAGATGCCGCCGGAGTAGCTGTGGCTGACGGAGCTTCCGCAGACGGTACACTTACCCGCCGTGGTATGGTTGGTGTGGGAGCAGGTGCTGCTGTCGATGCTGTAGCTCAGGGTCAGGGTATCGGAGCTGCTGTTGACAGTCAGAGTAAAGGTCAGCTTTACGCCGCCGGGCACATACAGCTTATCGGCAGTAATGCCGGAGTTGGTATTATAAAGGGTGGCGGAGGTGACATTGCCAAGATAGCCGTTGGTCATGTACCAGCTTGCGTTGTCGCCGGTTTTCACCGCCACGTAGCTGTCGGAGGTAAAGGTAACGGTCAGGGAATTGTTGGTGAACTTATAGCTGCCAAGAGTGGAGGCATCCTCATCGCAGCCGTAGTTTGCACCGTTGATGTAACCGAACAGGTAGAAGCTGCGGGTAGTGCCGCAGAGGGTACAGGTATCCCCGGAGAAGGAGTGGCTGCAGCTTGTGCCGCACCCGCTGCACGTACCGTTAGACCAGCTATGACCCACCGCGTAGCCGCAGGTGGAGCACTTGCCGGCGGTGGTGTGGCTGGTGTGGGAGCAGCTCTTGCTGCACACGGTGCACTTGCCGGTGCTGCTGGACCATGTATGGCTCACAGTCATGCTGCAGGTAGAGCACTTGCCTGCGGTAGAGTGGCTGGAGTGAGCGCAGCTCATGCCACAGGTGGAGCACTTGCCGGAAGACCAGCTATGGGAGCAGCTCTTGCTGCACACGGTGCACTTGCCGGTGCTGCTGGACCATGTATGGCTCACAGTCATGCTGCAGGTAGAGCACTTGCCGGCGGTAGAGTGGCTGGTGTGGGTACAGGTGCTGCCGCAGGTGGAGCACTTGCCGGAGGACCAGCTATGGGAGCAGGTCTTTCCGCACACGGAGCAGGAGCTGCCGGACCAGCTATGGCTCACAGTCATGCTGCAGGTAGAGCACTTGCCTGCGGTAGAGTGGCTGGAGTGAGCGCAGCTCATGCCACAGGTGGAGCACTTGCCGGAAGACCAGCTATGGGAGCAGCTCTTGCTGCACACGGTGCACTTGCCGGTGCTGCTGGACCATGTATGGCTCACAGTCATGCTGCAGGTAGAGCACTTACCGGCAGTGGTGTGGCTGGAGTGGGAGCAGGTGGTGCCGCACCCGGAGCAGGTTCCGCTGGACCATGTATGGCTGACGGAAGAGCCACAGGCGGTACACTTACCGGCTGTGGTGTGGCTCAAATGCTGACAGGTGGAGCTTTTAACGGTGTAGCTCAGCTTTAGCGTTTCCCCGCTCTTGGTCAGGGTAAAGGTGACCTGAATACCGCCGGGCACAAACATCTTCTCGCCGGCACCGGTGCTGGTTTTGTACAGCGTGGCGGAGGTGGAGGTGGTATAGGACTGGGCCATATACCATGTGCTGTTGTCGCCGGTCTTCACTCCCACATAGCTGTCGCTGGTGAAGGTGACAGTCAAAGAGCCGTCTACAAACTTATAGCTGCCCAGACTGGAGGAATTTTCTTCGCAGGCGTAGTTCGCGCCATTGATATAGCCGAACAAATAGTAATCCACCTCGGTGGTATAGTAATCCCAGTAGCCGCCGCCGTTCCAGTCACCGCTGTACAGTACCCAGCAGTTGTCGCCGTCGGTGGGAATGGTCAGATCCGAGGTCTGATTCCACTTATAGTCCCAGCTATTGGTAGAGCTGCTGGGATTCATACGGCAGAAGATCACATAGGTATAGCCGGACGGGACGGTGGCTTCATAGTAGCCATCGCCATCGGAATCGGACATACTTACCCATGTGGCATCTCCTCCCGCGTTATAATAATACGCGGAGAAACGCGCGCTATCCGAGAGCCAGTCGCTGCTGGGCTTCAGATAGATCACGCTGGGGGTCGCGGCGAACACCGCGGCCGGCACCATGCTCAGCAGCATACAAACTACCAGCAGGATGCTAAAGAATTTGTTCAGCTTTCTAATCATGATTTGCCTCCTTGAGAAACGCTGTTTTTGGGGAATACAGCCCATTTTTCTGCCAAAGTGTCCGCCGGGGCGGGCCTTTTCGCCCCTCCCGAGCGGCTGTGCTCTTTGTAGTATCAGTAAAAAAAGATTCTATTCCCCGTATCATACCATGGTAATTATAACAGATATTTTCTGGAAAGTAAATAAAAAAATGTAAAATATTAACTTATCTCTAGCCAACCCTGACAGTCCTTCAATAAGTTGACAAACGCTTTTTCATCCGATACAATCGAAGCATCCAGATATCAAGGAGGCAATGGCCATGGATCAAGAGCAAACCGGCACACCCATCCCCCAGGAGCAGCCCTCTTTCAGCGATGATATGTCCGCTCCCACCGTTTTGGACGAACCCGCCCCCCAGCCTGAGCAGTCCCGCCCCGGCAAGAAAAAGGGCTTCCATCCCAATCTGGCAGCGCGGATCTTCCTGCGGCTGGGCACTATCCTTTTGTGTGTCTGCCTGACGGTGTCCCTGCTTCTGACTGCCTTGGTGGCGGACGTTCGGCGGCTGACCGACGGCGACACGCTGCGCGGCGTGATTACTTCCATTTTGAACCCCAACGCCTCGGACTCCAAAGCAGCTCTGACCGGCGCGGTGGGTGTTTCCGCCGTAGACCCGGAGGAAATCATTTCCCAAGTCAATCCGCAGGCCATTGCGTCTGATGTAGGCTCTATGGCGAATACGGATGCTCTGCTGGATATGATATATGAGGAGCTGACCGCCCAGTACAGCGAGGAGATCGAATTCTCCAAGGAGCAGCTTGCGGATCTGTACAACCAGTCCACCCTGCCGGAATTTTTGGCGGATAAGCTGGCGTCCTGCGCCGAGGATGTGATTCACGGCACAGATAATACCCGTGTCACAGAGGAGGAGATCATCGCCCTTTTGGAGGATAACGCCCAATTGATCGAAGCCCTTCTCGGCATAAAGGTCACCGACGAGCTGAAGCAAAAGGCAGTGGAATTCTTCAACGGATTGGGCTTTGAGAGCCTGCTGAGGGAGGAGCTGGTCGCTCAAATCTCCAAGCTTACCCTTGGCGAGGACGGCATGACTGTGGAGCAGCTTATGGAGAAGCTGCGTCAGCTTACCTCCTTGTCTGTGCTGTGGATGCTCATTGGCATTGACCTTGCGCTGGCTGTGCTGCTGTGGCTGACCAACTGGCTGCGTCTGGGCGCGACCCTTCGCAGCATCAGCATCCCCATGCTCATAGACGGCCTTGGGCTTTCCGCCCCGGTATTGCTGCTTGACCTGCTGATCAGCCCCGACAATACAGTGGTGTATCCCATCGTCCACGCCCTCACCGCTCCCATTATCCCGGTGCATTACGGTATGCTGGCAGGCGGCGTGGTGCTGCTGATCGCGGGCATCGTGGTGAGCGTGGTATCCCGTAATAAAACGAAGTGATTTTTATGAAAAGACTTTTGATCATTCTTCTTCTGCCGGTGCTGCTTTTGGGCTGCGCCGGAGAACCGGAGGAATTTGTTCCCAATCAACCCACCCTGCCGGAGTTTTCCTCAGATTTATCCCCCTCGGAGCAGCTTGAAGCCGCCGTAGCTAAGACCCGGCTTGCCAAGTCCATGGTGCTGACCTTCGGCTTGGATGATGCCCTGACCACCCAAGCCGTCACCGTGGGCAGCGACGGCAGCTATACCAGCCTGCTGGAAGCCCCGGATCACAGTCTTTACCACAGCGGAACTGCCTGCTTCCGTTTAGACAGCAGTCAGGAGCCGCCCGCCGTGGAGCATAGCCAAAGCGATGCTCCCTACACCCGGGCTGAGATTTTTCAGGAGGTATCCGCGCTGTTTCCGGCAGAGGGGCTGCTGGAGCGGTTCTGCGCCCAGCCCCTGTTTGCCTCTCCCAACAATGACGGCAGCTACTGCTACCAGCTTACGGAGCTGAGCGTTTCCGACACCTACGCCCTGATCCACGGCACACAGCCCGATTCCCCTCTGCTGCCGGAGGAGTACGGCGGGATCTGCTCCGTTTCCGTTACCGTAGATCCCGAGGGGTACTTTTCCCAATTTTTGGTACAGGTGTATGTATCCGATGCCGCCGGCAAACCCTTAAAAACCCATACCCTCCAGCTCACCCTGACCGGGCTGGATTCCGACCTGTCCATCTCCCCACCGGAGTGGGCAGTGGACGGTTGACAGCGGACATTGGACAGTGGAAAGTTACCCGCGCCCATCCCTTCCCCCGGGGGTGGTGCTCCGCGCAGCGAATCTATAATCTCAATGATTGCCGGTGGCAATCATACCACTACTATTAGGTGCCCCGAAGGGGCGGAAGGGGAACGCGGGCAGTAATCTTAACACTTCCACTGTGTAACAGTCTTCCTCTAAAGCCGAAACATATCGCCGTTCCTCTCCCGGTTTCCTTCGGAAACCACCCTCTCCCCGGGAGAGGGTATGGGACTGCGCCTTTCGTAGGGCGGGGCAAGGATACTCCTCCCGCATCCGCCCCTACATTTCCGTCATTATGTATCCTGAAAAACCCCCGGGTCTGTCGCACGGAACAGACCCGGGGGTTAAATTTTCTTTATTGCGCGGTAACCGTACCGCTGCTGGAATGGATCACCGCCGCGTAGGTAGTTCCCACGCCCATGGTCAAGGGCGTGCCGTCCTCCAGCGTGTAGCTGAAGGGCTGGGTCTCGCTGCTGCGGGACCATTTGATCGGCACCATCTTGCCGCCGCAGGCAAAGTAGCCCGTGCCGCTGCCCGTAAGATCCACCGCCAGACGGTATTCGCTGCCGGGCTGTAAGCCCACAGCCGCCTTCAGCACCAGCACATTCTCATAATGGGCAACCTCGCCGCTGATGCCGTCGGTGTACACCAGACCGTACTGCTTCATGGTGTAGCTTCCGGCCTCTTCATCATAGCTCAGATAAGTATTCTTGCCGCCTGACTTGAACAGCACCGTGATCTCTTTGGCATCGCTGCCCCCGGCGGGTGTGCCGTCGTCGGTGAACCGATAGCCGTAGTCCACTTCCCCTCCGGCTGACAGATTATAGCCCATATCCTCGCAGTAGGACAGCACCTCAGGGCCGGTGGTATACATGGTGTGCTCCAGCGCGATACCCGCGTCCAGACGGGACTGATCCCGGTGGAAGTATTTGCTGGCATACTTGCCCCACACGCCGTCAACGTTGTTCCACCCATTGCTTGCCAGCAGATCCTTGGCATAGCCGCTGAAGCCGGCGTGAACAAAGATCGCATTAAAGCTCATGGCAAGGCTGACATGGAAGGTTCTCGCGCTGCGCATAGAGCCAAGCCATGTCACATCGCTGACATCGGTATACATCATCACCATACGGGTGGTGCCATATTCATGGGGCAGCTCCCACAGCATCTGCCCCTTGGTGATGTTCCAATGGGGCAGAGCCTGCTTGGAATTGTTCAGCACCACCGCGAAGGGACGGCTGGTATATGCCTCCTCCAGAGCCTCACCGGTGAGGGGGTTTACAAATTCCGGCTCCACCGGCTCAGGGTCGGTGGGTTCCGTGACCGGCTGGGTAGACGGCTCGGTGACCTCCGTGGATGGCTCGGTGGGTTGGGTAGTTTGCTCTGTGGACTGGGTCGCGCCGTCCTGCAATACCGGATCGGTGGCAGGTTTGGAGCAGCCTGCCAGCAGCAAACTCAATACAGCCATTACAGCGATGATTCTTCTCATGGTGATGCTTCCTTTCGTCATTCCTCGGTTTTTACGGTTTTGGGGTCTTTCCCCAGAGAGTAGTAGAAAATATTGTCTCGGGCAGGGCAAAGACTGTCAAAGCTGCCCCGCTGGGAGAAAATAGCATAGCTGCGGAACAGGATTGGGCAGATCACGCCGCTTTGCAGAATCTGTTGATGGAGGGTATAGTAGTTGCCGCTGTTAGCCAGAGCCTCCAGACACAGCGCGTAGGTCACCGTGTCAGAAAGTCCGCCGAAGCCCAGCGTGCCCTCCGGCGCGAAGAAGGCGGACAGATCCATATTGGCAGACAGCCGGGTCTGCCCGAGATAGAGGTCATACGCCCCCTCCTCCAGGGCTTGCCGGTAGGCATCCGTTGCCAGCGCGGACACCGTCACCGCCAAGCCGCAGTCATTGAGCACTCCGGCAATGGCCCGGGCAGTCCGCAGGCGGATGCTGTCGTCATTGTTCACCAGCAGAACCAGCGCGTTGCTTTCCAAATTCGCCTGCGCCACCGCCTCCGTCAGCCGTTCCGGGGAATAGGTGACGGTTTCCGCCAGAGAGGCGGAATAATGGGGCGATTGGGGCGAGGCAGGCAGCACCGCCGGATAGGCAAAGCCCCGGTACAGCTCCTCGGCGATCTGCTCCCGGTTGATCGCATAGGTAAGGGCCTGCCGAATCGTACCCTGACTCAATACATAGCTTTCCGCATTGCACCCAAGGTACAGGAAGATCCCGTTTTCGCAGGCCCAAAGCTCATGGTCGCTGTGGAAATCCGCATACCCTTCGCTGCCCGGGTCGGCGCAGACCATGCTGAGGCCGGAGAATTCAAAGGCATCCCGAAGCTGTGTGGTACTTTCCGCCGCCACCAGAGAGATCCGCTGGGCGGTAATGGGAAGCTGAGCGGCGCACCACCAGTCCGTCCGGCGGCGCAGACCCAGCGCGCCCTCCACCGTTTCATAAAAATACGGCCCTGTGCCCAAGGGACGTTCCTGCGCCACCTGCTCCGCCTTTACAATCGGCACATCCAGCAGCACAGGCAGATCCTCACAGGGAGTGGTCAGAGTCACCGCCACAGCCCCGTTTTCATCTACGAAAATCCTGTCCACATAGGTGAAGCGGCCGCTGTAGTAGCCGCTTTCCATAGCAGCCTTCAAGCTGGCCACCACATCCTCTCCGGTCAGCGCATCGCCGTCGGAGAAGGTGGCGTTTTCCAGCCGGAAGGTATAGGTCTTCATATCCCGGGACACGGTATAGCCGCTGCACAGAATGGGGTCTGCCCCATAGTCCTCGTCCACCGCGAACAGACCTTGATACAGCAGGCCAAACAGCACCCGGTTGGTGTAGTCACCGCATTGATAGGGATTCAGAGAACGCTCGGCATAGTAGGCAATGCTCATGGCCTGTTGGGTGACCACCGAGACAATGGGCTCGGTAGCATCCGAATCGGTCAGCCCGTTGCCCGTAGGTATGTATACCGTTTCGTCCGCCGCGCAGCCCGCAAGCAGCACCGCGCACAGCACCAGCGCAAGGCAACGCTTCATCCCTATCCCTCCTTACATACAATGATCGCGCCCTGAGAGCCCCGCGCGCCGCCGGTGATCCGGTGGGACCAGAAGCGGTGGCTTTCGCAGGCGGTACATTCCCGGCTGATGTCCACATGGCGGACACCGGCACGGCGAAGCACCGTTTCATTCAAGGCTTTTAGGTTTACATAAAATTTATTTCCCTCGGGACGGATGGCCTTCTCCGCATCCGCGCCCAACGCCGCCAACATAGCCTCCGGCACATCCCCGTCCGTCTGAAAGCAGCACGGCCCGATGTTGGGGCCGATGGCGGCACGGATGTCCTCCGGCTTCGTTCCGAAGGCTTTTTCCATGGCGGAAACGGTTTTTCCGGCGATCTGGGCCGCCGTTCCCCGCCATCCGGCGTGGACAGCTCCCACCGCGCCGGTGACCGGATCGTGGAGCAATATGGGGGTGCAGTCGGCGGTGAAAACCACCAACGCCAGCCCCGGTACATCCGTGATCAGCGCGTCACATTCAGGAAGCTCCGGAGCGAACAGCCCCGCCCCCGCGTCCAACCCAGTCACCTGATGCACCAGGTCGGTGTGGGTCTGATGGGAAAGCACGGCATTTTTGGGGTCAAAGCCCATGGAATCACCAAGAATTTGGTAATTTTCCAAAACATTTCCCCAAATATCCCCCCGGTGGATCCCAATATTCATACTCTCCAGCACTCCGGTGCTCACGCCCCCGAAGCGGGTGGTAAAGCCGTGGGGCACGGAGATCTTATCGCTGACCAGATACTCCAGCCGCCCTTTTTTAACAGTGGTGATTGCCATAGAAAACTCCAAACATTTTCTCCGTTCTCGCCCCCCGCATTTATGAGGGGGGTGGCTTTGCCCTAGGCAAAGCCGGGGGGAGCATCCTCGCCCCCCGCATTCATGAGGGGGGTGGCTTTGCCATAGGCAAAGCCGGGGGGAGCAGAGGACGCACATCTTACCGAACTCCCCCAGTCAGCTTCGCTGACAGCCCCCTCTTAAAAGCGGGGGCCA
>CAZAOL010000007.1:0-23077 GCA_964486785.1 uncultured Oscillospiraceae bacterium | reverse complement strand
CCCGGGGGGAAGGTGGCCGAGCGCAGCGAGGTCGGAAGGGGAACGCGGGCAGTAATCCGAATATTTCTGCTTTGTAACAGACTTCCCCCAAAAGTGAAGCCTGTCGCCATTCCCCTCCCGCCGCCGATGGCGGCACCCTCCCCTCGGGGGAGGGCATATATTGCCGCGCCGCGCCCATACCTTCTAAAATGTCATCATGCTTCGCCGTTTTTTGCTTTTTCCGCAAAGGCCTGGGTGGCGGCACGGTAGGCACGGTTGAGCTTGCACATATATTCCGGCTTGCCCTCAAAGCGTCCCGTTTCCGCAAAGGTAACGGCGGCGCAGTTCATGCAGGACTTTCGGTCCGGGCAGTCCACGCAGTCCGGGCAAAGACGAATAGGTTTACATAACTCTTTCAATTGCTCCCAAGCCTGTAAAAAACCGTCCTCAAAGGGCTGCACCGCAGGCTCGGTCAGCATGGCACAAGGGGACATAGAGCCGTTCCAGTTGATCCAAAACTGGGATTTTCCCGCCATGCACTGCATAGGCGTACCCACATCCAGCTCGCAGCTATGGGGCTGGGGCGGCCGGTCCAGATCCTGTGCCTTCGCCAAGACCGCCGCCGGGCCTTCCCGGATCAGTGTATCCTGAACGATCAGCTCCCCCGCCTGCTCCGGGGGCATCCGCTCGAAATCCACCCCGTCCCGCCGGTTGGGAGGGAAGCAATAGGTGGTCACCCGAAGCTCCAAGCCCCGCTCCATGGCGAAGCGTTCGATCTCATTGAATTTATGTATATTGGTGGGAACGATCGTGGTATTCAGATGCACCAGAATACCCTCCTGCCGCAGCCAATCCAAAGCCTCCACCACCCGGTCAAAGGCGTTGCGGTCGCCGCACAGCGCGCCGTAATCCTCCCGGCAGGTGCCGTACAGGGTGATGTTGATCTGGGAAGGGGGCAGACGGTGGAAAACCTCACGGATCTGCTCCGTCAGGTGGGTGCCGTTGGTGTTGACGGCGATGGACAGACCCATTTGCGCCAGTCCCTCATAAATTTCGCAGAAATCCTGCCGCAGCGTAGGCTCGCCGCCGGTGAGCAGCAGAAACACCATGCCCTGCTCCATGGCCTGACGTCCCATATCCAGCCATTCCGCCGCGGTGCGTTCCCGACCCAGCGGGGCCATTTGGTGGGGGTCTAACCGGACATAGCACATTTTACACCGCAGATTGCAGCGGGGAGTCAGCTCAAAATTGCCGCTGGAGGGGATCCCCAGATAGGCGCATTTTTGATTCAGAGTTTGACGGATTGCGGTACAGGTCTTCATAGGCCACACTCCTTTCCAAACAGAGTTTTGTGGCAAAGCTCTACCGCGCCCCGATCCGGACGGCAGTAAAGACGGTAGACGGGAATCTGTGACAGGAGCTGGGAAAACAACGCGGTGATCCGATCCATAAATTCCGTATCCCAGCTATTGACGATGGTTTGACTGAACAGAGGAAGGAAGGCTTGGAAGCCCAGCCGCTCCACCCGGTTCTCCGAGGCTTGCTCCACTAAAAAAATGCCGGCAATGGGAGCTTGCTCCGGACGGTAGATCCCGGAGGTTCCGCTCCAGAATGAGCCGCCGCCGTAAAAGCCGCTGTCACGGCGCATGATCACGGTGCGGTCGCCGTTGATCACCTCGGCACCGGCGTAGATTTCCCAAAGCCGGGCTTGGGTGGATTTTCCCGCACCGGATGGGCCGGAGAAAAGCACGGTACGCCCCTTGTGCAGCACTAAGGAGCTGTGCAGCAGCAGCGCGTCATGGCGAAGCAGCAGCCGTTCGCCGCATATCAGGTGGGAACAGTGCCACACTTCGGAGTAATACGCCCATTTTGAAGCGGGGTAATAGAGGGTGTGGCGGCCGTCAGGACAGAAAAGACAGGCTACCTGACATCCTGCCTCATCTCCGAGGGCGCAGTGGATGTGCAGCCAGCCTTTCTCAGTGCGGTATATATCAGCTTCACGATGGGTTTGTACAAAGGTGCCCGTGGGGCGAAGGGGTTCGGTAAGTAATTGGACAGTATATTCCTCATCCGGGGCGTCAACGTCCTCGCACCGGAATGGCGCGAAATCTTCGGGAATCTGAATGGGAGTGGGCAGCACAAAACGCACAGTGATGCCGGAGAAGCGCAGACAAAATACAAATCCGCTGTTCATAATCAGGAGGTCAGGACACCGTTGACCTGAGTATGGTAGCAAACGCCGTCGTAGGTGACGCCGGAAATGACCTTGATATTGCAATCACCCGCGGCGGTGAACCAGCCGTTGGCAGCGTATGCCTTAAGGTTGGCAGGGATATTGGAGCTGGCAAGGAAGCACTGGCTGCTTTCCAAATTTACCTTAATACCGGAGCAGCCGGCAATTGCCTGACTCAGCTCATAGCGATCGACAGCGACCGCGGGCTTGATGTACTTCTTCTTCATAAACTCTCAACCTTCCTTCCGGTCGTACGCATAATCGCTCAGCCTTGCGATTCGGACTCCACCAAAATACCGTTGCTGCGGAGGATCTCCAAAAACTCGGAAACATCCGCCTGCGCGGTGGCAGCATCGATTTCATACTCCTCCAGCAACGCGCGCACCAAAGACTCCTCAGATCGGTCTTCCCGCAGCAGCTCAAACAGAAACAGGCCGCTGCCGTTCAGCGCAAGCAGTCCGGAAAGCTCACGGGCGGCAGCACCGGCAGGAATCGCGATGGTTTCGCCGGCAATCTGCCGCACGACAAATCCGGGTACGATATACATCCGTGGCCTCCTGTAGTTGCGGACCTTTCTGAATTAGAATCTAAAGGGATAGATCCACTTATATTTCAACGTCTATTATACTCCTGTGAAAATCAAATTGCAAGCCCTTTTTTAAGAAAAAATAACGGAAATATTTATGGAAAGTATACCGAATTTGTTGTTGACGCACAAGATCCTTGGTGCTATAATTTAACTGTATAACCATTATTATACCATGGGGCAGGTATCCGCTGCCGGGAGGTGAGGCCGTGAGAATGAAAAACAGAATAGTGTGCTTTGTCCTCGCGGCATTGTTCCTGACAGGCTGCTCTGCGGATGAGCAGAGTTCGGGGGAGCCGAAGGTGCAAAACTTCGGCGGACTGATTTGTCTGGAGTACAGCCGGTATACCGGAGCGTTCCCGGAGGACGGAAGCGGCAGGCAGGTGGAGAATGTGGCGGCCATGCTGGTACGCAACAGCTCCGACCAGTTTCTGGATTTCGCCACGGTGAAATGCAGGGTAGGTACTCAAATCGGCACGTTTCAGGTGACCGGGCTGCCGCCGGGCGGTACGGCTTGGGTGCTGGAGCAAACCGGCATGAGCCTATCAGAGGGGGAAGAATTTGCCGCCTTTGAATGTGAGGATTACTATTTCCGGGAGGAATCGGTAATCACCACGGACAAGCTGTCTGTGGAAACCGACGGCAACACCCTGACGGTAACCAATGAGTCTGATAAGACATTGGAAAATGTCTGCGTGTACTACAAAACCGTGTTTGAGGACGGGTTCTACTTCGGCGGAATCAGCTATATGCTGGAATTTGGTGAGCTGGCTCCCGGGGAGCAGGCCACCAAGCAATCCAGTCATTTCGGGGAAAACTCCAGAATTGTTCGCTACAGTTTTCAGGAAAGCGGATAATTCGTCTGTTATAATAGTGTGGTGACCCCTCAGTCAGCTTTGCTGACAGCTCCCCTGAGAGGGGAGCCACCCTCCCCGGAGGGGAATAATGTATAGCGTTCGCTGTGAAAGCACAGCGGTGAAACGGAAAGGTTTGAAAGGAGAAGAAACCTATGAAAAAGTTTGGCTTTGGCAGACGGCTGATGGCGATTCTGCTGGTCCTGACGATGCTGGTCTCCCTGCTACCCACCATTGCGGTGCAGGCGGCGGTGGGCGACATCGTGGAGGGTGACACCGAGCTGGTTACCAACATCGATACGTTGGATACCATTCGCTGGCCCATCAAGATTTACGATTTTCTGGATGACGGTATGCTCTTTGAGTATTCCATGCAGAATTTCTATGATGATACCACCTTATACGAGGAATACGGTCTGGCTTACGGCGGCGGCTACTCCATGCCCATGAGCGCGGAGTACCACATCGGCGAGGACTTTACCTGCCGCGCGGGCTACTATAAGCTGAAGACCAGCACAACCAGCTACGCCTTTGCCAATTGGGGCAATCTGAGCGCAACCATGTACAGCTATGATGACAATGCCACCGAGGTCAGCCGTAAGGCAGTGGCGGCGGTGAACGATGAGTCCCCCATGTATCTGCATCATGAGTATGTAGGTGACGGGAACAGCCAGAGCTACGGCTGGATCTCTAACTTTGCCAGAGATTCCAAGCAATACTATTCCAAGGACGATGTGCGCTATATGGTGATGGTGTACCGTACCAATGAGCTGTACGCTACCAATACCAATGGCGAGGGCCGTGAGATGGAGGCGTACTGGGCCGTTTCCCGGAACACCTATTCCTATGACTACTCCTATTTTTCCGGCAGCATAGACATCTCTGATGTTTCCTACAAGGAAACAGACGGAAGCTGGGGCTGGAAGGCCAACGGCTTCTATGACACCGGTCTGCTGGCGGCGGAGCGGGTAACGGTCGCGCCCTCTGAGGAGTGGACCTACATCATCGTGGATATGAAGACCGACCTGCAGGCGGAAGCCTATAAGGGCACTCCCATGAGCGATGATTACAATTACGGCATCGCCTCCAACTGGGACTCCATGGGCTCTCCCCGGGTTGCCGGTGTTGGCATCGGTCTGCCTCTGGGCAGCAAGGGTGAGGAAATGGACATCACCCACGTTGCTTACTTCAGCAGCATGACGGAAGCCGAATACTTCGGCAACCGCGCCATTCGCTTCAACAACGATCCCGGCGTGTATGTAGGACGTACGGTCACTACCTCTCAGACCAATTCCAGCGAGGGTATCACCTCCTACACCCGTAATCCCAGCAACAACTACGGCAAGAATCTGGGAACTGCGGGTCTTACGCATGGCTTGGACACCCATTATGCCTGCATGTGGGAGGACGCTTACCGCGAGAGCTACGCCTTCTACAGCGGCTATTACAGCGGTGTGTCCATGAGTGCCGCGGACGGCTACGATTATTCCGATACTATGATGCACTACCGCAGACTGACCGCGACATCCGGCGTTGCAAGAAAAACCTATGCCATTTCCGAGAGCTACACCTACTGGCTGACCACCCACGAGGATGCGGCAGCGGCAAACACCTCCTATGTGCTGACCAAATACGCAACGCTGGTGTACCGCACCAACAATGTCAGTGACCTGAAGATTGGCTACTGGCTGAAGGACATCTATTCCGGCAATGGCAAACAGGTGGGCGAGAATGACAGCGTCTACTATGAGGCACCGGAATCTCAGAACGGTGAATATGTGTATGCAGTGCTGGATCTGACCCAACTGGAGAAAGACTTGGGCACCAGTATAACCTACTACGATTCCCTGGGTCTGAAATTTGACGGTATGGACGATGGGGACAGCATCGACATCGTTCACTTCGACGTTTATGACGACCAGAATGTTGCCATCGCTTATGCCGGGCAGATAGCGAACTACGCCAACAACTGCACCACCGCCAACAGCTCCAAATATACCGCAAGCGTTGCCAGCAGCCCTAATAAGCCCTATTTGTACATTGGCGGCGCGAACCGCGGCTTCGGTATGCTGTACTCCAACACCGGCGGCGGCTGGTATGACGGAAAGTCTACCGTCGGCGGCTCTAACAGCTACACCAACGGCTACTACAGCTACCAGATCGGTTTCAACTATATGTACCCCAACGGTTCTACCAACGCTCTGCGTACCGCCGCGACATCCTTGGGGAAAAACTATCTGGTCTCCAGCACCATCTATAATATCAATACCACGACCTCCTCCTTGGGCATTGATGATGACGATTATACGAATCTCAGCTCCGTTAACTTTGGGTACACCCTGTACAACAAGCTCAAGGGTAAGGGCGTTTACACCGCCGGCTTGCTGCAGCACAGTCTCGTTACCTACACCGGTATGGACGGTCTGGAGTATAAAGTCCCCAATTACAAGAGCGATACCGTCCATTACATTGCCACCATGCTCCGGGACGCGCTGGTGATTCCGGATGTGAACGCCTATGGCTTCCTGTATAACCACATCGTTGGCTCTGAGAGCGCGCTGTACTGCGAGGATATGGATGGCGACGGCAAGCTGGATACCGTGGACGAGGATGTGGACGGCGACGGCCATCTGGACATCAACGAGGACAAAAACGGTAACGGCATACTGGATTTGGGCGAGGATCTGGACTATGACGGCAATCTGGACGTCAATGAAGATCTCAACGGCAACGGCATTTTGGATGTTTCCGAGGATCTGGACGGCGACGGTCATCTGGACGTAGACGAGGATGTGGACGGTGACGGCCTGATCGATCCCGGTGAAGACGTGGACGGCGACGGTCATTTGGACGTGGACGAGGATGCCAACGGCAACGGCCGGCTGGATCTTTCCGAGGACGTGGACGGTGACGGCAGACTGGACACCGTAAACGAGGATGTCAACGGCAACGGTATTTTGGATTCTTCCGAGGACGTGGACGGTGACGGCAAGCTGGACACCGTGGACGAGGATCTGGACGGCGACGGCAATCTGGACGTCAACGAGGATCTCAACGGCAATGGTATTCTGGATAAGAGCGATCTTGCCACCGCGCTGCGTCAGTGTCTGGGCGTGACCTACGCCTCCGGCCACGAAACGGCCACCACACAGTCCGGCACTATGGGCGGCAACGTGGGCACTCTGGGCAGCTACTCCCAGACCCTTGCCAAGACCAATGTGAACGGTGTCAACCAGTTGATCGGCCCGTTCCTGAAGTGCGCCCCCTACATCAAGACCCACTTTGACGCGGCTTACTATCTGCTGCACAACCTGTTCGTGGGGGATTCCTACAACCAGTCTCAGGACGATTACAACTATCTGGTTCTGACCAAGGCCACCGTGGAAAGCCTGACTACGGATGGCGAGGATAAGGAAGCTTACGTTTTCGATGCCGGCTTTACCTACGAGGACGGCACCAGCGGCGTTGTCTACGACAGAGAAAAGGGAACCATCTCCCTGTCCACCGCTGAGGCAAAGAAGCAGATCGTCTACATTGGTGAAAGCTCTACCAACCTGCATCCGTTCCTGCCCATCTATGACGGCGACGACGATCCGGATGAGGAATTCACCTACACCTACTCTCACTACGCCATGGAAGAAGGCGTTATGAACAGCGCCGACATCGCCGGCGACAGCTATGTGGGACGGAACTACAACTACACCCTGCAGGCCAACGGCGAATTCGTCTTCCACTATGACGACGACCTGTTCTTCAACTTCGAAGGTGACGACGACGTGTACCTGTTCATCAACGATGAGCTGGTGCTGGATATCGGCGGCGCCCACTCCATCACCAAGGTGGGCTTCAACACCAACGACTACGTGGATAAGGCCCGCTCCACCCTGTCCAAGCTCACCGGCTATACCGCGGGCATGGATGACGATGCCTTTGAACGGGTGCTGTCCAACAACGGTATCACCGGCAGCACCGCTGAGGAGTATCGCCGGCTGCACAAGCTGAATCTGGTGGACGGACAGTCCTACACCATCGACTTCTACTACATGGAGCGTCACGGATGGGGTGCCAATATGCGTATTGCCACCAACATCGTCATGACCGACCCCACCCTGCAAACCGAAAAGCAGGCCTATCAGGGTACCGATGCCAACGGTGATCTGATCGAGGTGGAGTACGGCTCTGTGGTGGACGATTCCCAGCCCGTGGACTACAGCTTCACCGTTACCAACGAAGGCAACACCAAGCTGTACAGAATGTCCTTCATGGATGCCGATATCGGTGTGAACCTGAGCTATGATAAGGGCCTGCAGATCTACGGCAAGCCCACCGATACCCAGTTTATTACCACTGCCGATACGGTTTTGAGGATTACCGGTCTGGATGGCGCGATTACCTTGGATGACAGCGTCTACTATGTGTATCAAAACGGTAAGATCACATGGGAGGACAGCAGCGGTGCTACCAAGACCGCCAACGGTATCAGCATCCCATACGATTCCGCCAATCCGGCGAAAAATATCCACAGCCTTGTGCTGTATCAGCTCGACAGTCAGGAGCTGTTTAAGGATGTGACCGCCTACGTGGATCTGGGCGGCTCGGTGACGGTTACGCCGACCGCCAACGCCAACGGTGTGTACAATCTGACGGTTGGCAAGACCAACCACGTTACCGTGGCCGGTATTCGGACGACGGACGCCAATGGCGGTCTGCTGGATGTCAGCGATTTGACCATTACCATCAGTGGCTATGAAAGCTATGAGGACTACCGCAACGGTGTCACCATGACCCCCATCTCGATTAAGCTCAGCAACAATGCGCAGCTTAAGGCGTTCCTGACGGATTTGGCAGATCCCCAGAATCAGACCTCCACCGGTGAGGGAGTTCCGGAAGGAAAGTCCTCCCTGTACTGGGGCGCGGGTCTGTGGCAGCACTCCAGCCTGACGATCTCCGGCTTCTGGTATACCTTGACCGAGGCGGAGGCGGCCGCCAAGGTGTTTGACAACACGGTCTACACCTATGGCTACAAGTCCATGGACGCGCCCGCTCCTTTGTGGGGTCAGGCACAGCATCGGGTCTATTGCCCCGGTGAGCCTACCTACTATCAGTGGTCCGAGCATGAGGTCTATCTGGGAATCAACAAGCTGTGGGCGGATGTGCTGGAGGCCTCCACCGATCCCAACAATGCGCTGTATGAGCAGGCTGAGGGTATTCAGATCCTGAATCAGTACGGCGTGGACAGCTTGAGCCTCATGGTCTGCAATAGGGACGGAAATACCCTGACAAGCTGCGACAACCTGTATTCCGGCGGTATTTGGTCCACCTATAAGGAAGGTCAGGTGGAGGAGTCTAACGACTATCGCACCTTGTACTTCCGGCAGATCTATGACTGGGAGAAGCTATACATCTACTACTGGACCGACTCCAATGTGGAGATGGTTCAGTGGCCCGGCAAGGAGATGACCGCCGTGGCGGGAGAGAACGGGATCTACTCCTGTCAGGTTCCCTCCGAGGCCCGCTACGTTATCTTCAACAACGGCTCCGGCGAGCAGACAAAGAATATCAGCGTACCCTTCGTGGACTACAACAAGGTCACATGGGACGACCTCGACCGGCTGCTGCAGGTGGATTACAACGAGGTCGGTATGCACACCTTCTATGTGCAGGTCAGCAGCACCGGCACCACGGAAACCGTCCTTGTGCCCATTACCTTCTATGTTACCGATGTGAAGGATTCGTACTATGTGCTGGACTACGGCCTGACTGTCAGCGGCATGAATACCAACGGTCAGTTGTTCCGGGGAGATGACCTGCTTGGCTTCCACGCCATGACGGACGCGAGAGTGATGGGTGTTTCCGTTACCCAGCCCAGCTACTTCTACGACTATTCCTCCGAGGCTGCGGATTTGAAGAATATCAACCGTATCAGCTTCGAAAGTGCCGCTACCTACCGCGCCAACCCCTCCAGCAGCGAGGATCTGTCGGTGTATGTGGACGCGGGCGACGGAAAGTATTATCTGGGCAGTGCCATTGCCGCAAACGGCTCTGAAATTTACTTCGACGGCACCAATTACGCCATGGATAAGCGAATCTGGTTCACCCCCGAGGACTTCATGGATGAAACCTACAGCCTGTGGCTGGCAATCAGCATCCATGAGGCGAATAAGGGCTTCACTACCACCACCGCGGATGGCTATTATCACACACCCGGCGTCGATAATACCGCAGGCAGCATCTCTTCCGCTGTGGATATCGGCGTGGAGACTCAGATGTATAAGAAGATTACGGTGCTGCCGGCTACCGTGGTCTACTATGAGGACGACTTCGACGCGATCAACTACACCGGCTTCGTTTCCGACGGCGACGATAAGACTGCCGGCAAGTTCGTCCATCACGGCATCGGAACCGGCGAGCTGACTCAGAGCGCGGATCAGGATGTTCCCTACGGTCAGGACGATACCTACCGCACGACCCTCAACAGCGAGATGAGCGGCGGCTCCATGACCACCGTGAACATCTCCGACACCAGCGATGTTGCCAGCTTTACCTTCACCGGTACCGGCTTCGAGCTGATCAGCCGCACCAATGCCTTCGATTCCGCTTCCATCGTGGTGGAAGTGTTCGCGGCCACCGCCGCAGGTGCTAAGGTCAGCGATACGCCGGTGAAGCGGATTCCCGTAATCACCGAGCTTACCAGCTCTACGGCAGTCTGCAAGCACACCTATCATAATACCAACGGCTATTGCTCCCTGTGCGGAAGCTCCGTCAGCCATAGCTACGTTGACGGCGTCTGCACCGTGTGTAACGCCCCTGAGGTGGACTACTACCTGTTCGGCTATATCAACGGTACGGATGTGGGTACGGACAGCACCGCCTACAAGTTTGTGGACGGCCGTCTCACCGCTACCTTCTCCACGGACAGCTATCTGGTAGTCCGTGACACCCACGGAAAGCAGTATTGGACCAACGGTTATCCCGGCGATGAGGTAACCTCCGCAGTGCTGTATGACAGCACCGCCAGCACCTCCGTCAACATTCAGGCGGATAAGCTCCGGGTCCCCGCGGGTCTGGAGGTAACGCTGACTCTGGTGGACAACGGCAACGGTTCCATGACTCTGGGCTACAGCTCTCAGGTTGAGCAGTACGGCGAGCGTACACTGTACTTTGACAATTCCGCCACCGGTTGGGATGAGGTCTATATCTACTTCTGGACCAACGGTGTCACCGCCCAGTATCCCTGGCCCGGCACGCTGATGAACAAGCTGGAGGATTCTGACCTGTACTTCTATGTGGTTCCCACGGATGCCAAGCTGGTCATCTTCAGCAACGGTTCCGGCGGTACCGGCAACCAGACCGGCGACCTGGAGATTCCCGGTGACGGCTACATCTACCGGGATGGCGGCTGGACGCTGGACGAAACCGACAGCGGTACGAAGAACGTTTACTTCCTCAACACCTTTGGCGGCGTAACGCCCTATGCCTACTACTGGTCGGATTCCAACAGCTCCATGGTCAACTGGCCCGGCGTTCCCATGACTGAGGTTCAGGAGAATGTGTATGCCATCGAGCTGCCCGCCGAGGCTACCAAGCTGATCTTTAATGACGGCAGCAATCAGACCGGCGATTTGATCATCCCCGGCGATGCCTACCTGTACAACGGTGTGGAATGGTCCAAGTATACCGGCGAGGTTCCCACCTCCAAGATCGTCTACTTCGAGAATACGGACGGCTGGGCAACGCCCTACGCCTACTACTGGGCTAGCGGCAACAATCCCGTGAGCTGGCCCGGTCTTGAGATGAACAAGATCGGCAGCACCAATGTGTACTGGATCGAGATTCCCATTGCCATGACCGGCATCGTGTTCTCCGACAACGGCGACAATCAGACTTTGGATTTGACGCTGGACAGCGACACGCCTATGTACAGCAACGGAAGCTGGACAGTCTACAAAGAGCCGAATTCCGATGCAAGAATCTACTTCGAGAATACCGAGAAGTGGAGCGGAGTCTATGTATACTACTGGTCGGATACCAACGGCAATATGGTTAGCTGGCCCGGCGTGCAGATGACCAATTCCGGAAATAGCATCTACAGCGCAACCATTCCCGCGGATGCCAAGTATGTCATCTTCAATGACGGCCTTGGCGGAAGCAATCAGACTCTGGACTTGACCTTCTCCTCCAACAAGGAGCTGTACAGCGACGGCCAGTGGTACTCCTTCACCGATGAGTCAGGCAAGCAGATCAATCAGGTGCCCGTAATCCGGGTGGATGACCTGAGCTACGGCAAGTATATCGTGGAAATCAGCGGTATGCCCCTGTATGCGGACAATACCGACTGGACCAGCAGCGACCTGAGCCAGTATGTTGAGCCTACCTACCTGTACATCGACGGTGTGCGGATCTACCAGCCTCTGGGTGCCAGCAACGCGGCATACAGCGCGGCGGAAAACAGCGCGGCCTTCTATGAGCTGAGAGATCTGATTATGGGCGGCAAGGCAGCGGTGGCTACCTTCGATGTGTCCACCACGGTCTACTCCGGCAATATGAGCTGGTCGGAAAACCGTAACGGCTATCTGTACGATGCCGTCAGCGGCGAAATCAAAACCTATGTGGGCAACCAGCTCAACAGCATCTACGATTATCTGGTAGTCGGCCCCAACAATGAGGTCTATGTCAACGGCAACCTGAAGAAGGAAGCCATCATCTTCTACGTTACCGAGGAGGCCGGCACGACCCAGCATACCCTGCAGGTGGCTGCCCGCGGCCTGGATCAGGGTATGTATCAGGACGGCGAAGCCACCGGCGTTTCCGCCAACCTGTATCAGAGCATGCGCTACCAGTATCCCGACGGCAGCACCGGCTACGGCTGGAAGCCTGTTGCCGACATCGTCAGCGGCACCGAGCAGTATTACACCATTGATTATTCCGCTTGTCCCTACACTGTAATCGATGGCGTGCGTACCTATCAGGTGGCTCTGTATGTGCGTAACGGTACGGTTTCCTTCAGCAGCATCAAGACTGTTGGTCTGACGGTGTGTCAGGCTATTGGCGAGGAATCCCTGCTGTTCTATAAGGACGGCATGCTGTCCTCTCCCGCTTACTCCCTGCTGTGCGACTCCGAGGGCAGCACCAGCTCCTACAGCTTCAATAACGGCAAGCTGACCCTCACCTTCGACAGCGACACCTATGTGGCTGTGCAGTGGGATTCCGGCGAAGGCAGCCGCACCTACCTGACCGACGGCGACATGAGCGATGCCCTGTCTGCTACCATGTACGAGAGCAGCACTCTGGGCAATAATGGCGGTATGCTTCTCATTCCCGCCGGTGTGGAGGCCACCTTCACCCTCGGCGTTATCTCTGCCGATGCCGTTAGCTTGAGCTATACGGTCGATCCCAGCACCTGCGCGCACATGAACCGGAATGAGCAGGGACGCTGCGTCGCTTGCGGCGAGCTTTCCTACTACCTGTTCGGCTACATCAACGGCGCGGACTACGGCTGTGAGAATGACGCGGAGAATCTGGGCGAGTACAAGTTTGAAAACGGCACGCTGACGGTTACCTTCTCCGAGGACAGCTATGTGGCGGTCAAGACCAGCGACAACGCTGTGTGGTACATGACCAACGGCTGGGTCGGCGATACCGCCACCTCCGCGAATCTGTACGATGTCAATACGGAAATCGACGCCAATAAGCTGCGGGTGCCCGGCGGTTCTGAGGTCACCTTCACCCTGCAAGAAAACTCCGACGGCTCTCTGACTCTGAGCTACGTGGTCAATTGCGAGCACGATTACTCCGTTTTGATGGTCAGTCCTACCTGTACCGATGACGGCGCAATGATCTATAGCTGTATCTACTGCGGCACCGGCTACACCGAGACCATCCCCGCTACGGGCCACAGCTACAAGTCCAAGGTCACCGCACCTACCTGTGAGCTGGGCGGCTACACCACCTACACCTGCGGCACCTGCGGTTACAGCTACACCGGCAATCAGGTCGCGGCCAACGGCCACAGCTTCTACATGGGTATGTGCAGCGTCTGCGGTGTTGAGAAAGAAGGCTATCTGGGCTACTATCTGTTCGGCTTCATCAACGGCATGGAGTATGCTTACGAAAGCGACTATGAAAACCTGGGCGAATACAAGTTTGCGGGCGGCAAGCTGACTGTGAAGTTTAATACGGACAGCTATGTTGGCGTCAAGTCCGGCAGCAACGCCCAATGGTACAAGGCCGCGAGCTATACCGAGGCTTCCTCCGCGGTGCTGTATCTGGATGGCAACGGCGGAAACGATTTGATGAAGATTCCCGGCGGCGTGGAGGTTACCCTCACGCTGGTTGAGAACTTCGACGGCACGCTGACCCTGAGCTATGTGGTGGGCGGCACCGGTCTGTTCTCCATGATCAATATGCTCTCCATCGAGCGTCAGATGGGCTCGAATGTCATCGTGGAGGACACGGAGGCTGAGGATTCCGTCACCGATGATCAGGTGGATGTAGAGCTGCTTGACCACGTGAACAATGTGCCCACCGGTAAGCCTGTGCAGACGGTGGCTCAGCCCACACTGAAGCTGGAGTATGCAAGCCTGTCCTTCGAGAGTGAGATCCGCTACAACATCTACTTCAGCGCATCCGACATGGAGAATGTGACGGATATGGGTATGCTGTTCTTCGACAGCGAGAAGACCGACGGTACTTGGGCTGATGCCGATCAGATCATTACTGAGTACAAGAGCAACGGTACTTACTACATGGTTCAGACCGACGGTGTGGCTGCCAAGAAGATGGGCGATACCATCTACTTCAAGGTCTACGCTGAGTTGACTGACGGCAGCTATGTATACTCCGAGCTGAAGAGCTACAGCGCGGTGGCCTATGCCAACACCATCCTCGCCAAATCCAAGAGCGAGGAGATGAAGGCACTGGTGGTGTCCATGCTGAACTACGGCGCTGAGGCGCAGAAGTACTTCGGCTACAATACCGACAAGCTGATGAACGCGGGCTTGAGCGAGGAAGATCAGGCTCGGGTGCAAGCCTACAGCGACGACACCATGGCAGCCCCCGAGGCAGTGGTGGACAGCAAGAACAACACCTTTGAAAACGTTGGCTTCGGTATGAGCTACATCACCGCGTCCTTTGATGCCGCGTTCTCTCTGAACTACTACTTCGCTCCCAGCAATTGTCCGGATGACGAAGTGATTATGTACTACTGGACCGCTGAGGACTACGCCGCGGCGGAGACGCTCAGTCCCAGAAATGCCACCGGCATCGTTGTCATGACCCCCACCGGCGAAGGCAATCAGTACTGGGGCAACATCGAGGGCATCGCGGCAAAGGAGATGGGTCAGACTCTGTTCGTAGGCGGCTTCTACACCGCCGACGGCGAGACCTATACCACCTGCGTGATGAATTACAGCATGGGCAAGTATTGCGATACCATTGCCAATAAGCTGGGCTCCGGGCAGCAGCTCCTGGCGAAAGCCACTGCGGTCTACGGTGCTTCCGCTGAGGATTACTTCGCGGTTCGTTAATTCCACATTTCTCTAAAAAGAGGGCCTGCCGCATCGCGGCAGGCCCTTTTGAATGCAAAATGCGAAATTACGGTGTCCGCTCCGCGGACGGATTAAAATGTAGGGACGATGTACGTGCCTATACCTTCCCCCGGGGGGAAGGTGCCCCCGAAGGGGGCGGAAGGGGAATGCGAATGGTATTCCAAACACTTCTGCTCAACAACAGACTTCCTTCAAAATTGAAACATATCGCCATCCCTCTCCCGGTTTCCTTCGGAAACCACCCTCTCCCCGGGAGAGGGTATGGAGCGGAGGAAGATTTTGGAAATCAAATCTGTGGCAAAGCAGGGGGTAAGCTCTGTTTTTTCCTTCCTTGGCAGAAAAAATTGGTTGCGAAATTGTTTACAATCTTATATAATAATATGGCTAAAATTTTCTGAAAGGTTTCAAATCACCATGGGGAACGATTTTTCTTGGAAAAATTTTAACATGGAAGCTCAGGCTGAGGACAGCCAGATCACCGTCAAGCTCCATTACCACCGGGAAGATGGCGACTACACCGGCTGGGATGTCTGGATGTGGACGCTGGAGCTGGGGGGAAAAGGCTACGACCTGCGGGAGGAGAACGGAGAAATGATCGCCACGGCGGTGGTGGACGGCCGCTGCACCACCTGCGTCAGCTTCATCCTTCGCAAAAATCAATGGGAAACCCAAGAATTCGCGGAACGGAAAATCGATGTTGCCTCCGCTGTCAGCGGCACAGTCCACTATTATGTGGAGTCCGGCGTGGAGCAGGGACGGCTGGCTTGGGAGGAGGGTGTGCGGCGCAGCAATAAAATCATCTGCGCCCAGTTGAATTACGATACCGGCTTTATCCATGTGCGTACCGCCCAGCCCATCACCGGCTCTCCTAAGGAGGCACTGGAGCTTCGGGACATTACCGGACGGGATGGCGCGATTGCCGTTTCCTCCGTCACTGTGGGCGGGGACGGCTACGCGATCATGCCCAACAGACCGCTGGAGCTGAAAAAGCTGTACCGCTATCATATCCGCTTCCAAGGGCTGTACTTCCCCATTAAGATTCATACCGTTTACGGCTCCAAGCGTTTCAAAAGGGAGTTTACCTATGAGGGCGGCGATCTGGGCTGCACATGGTCGCCCAATTTCTCCGGCTTTAAGGTGTGGGCACCTACGGCGGAGGATGTGAAGGTTGCGCTGTACCGCAGCGGAAATGCCGGCGCGATTGATCGGGTGGGAACGATTCCCCTTACCCTTGAGGAAAAAGGCGTATGGGCAGGCTATGCCCCGGGCAATATGGACGGACTGTATTACACCTATTTGGTAAGGGTGGACGGAAAGAACGTGGAAACTCTGGATCCCTATGCCCGCACCACCGGTGTCAACGGCTGCCGGGGCATGATCCTGGATATGTCCACCACCAACCCTCAGGGCTGGAATGACGATACGCTGCCAAACCCCTTAAAATCCTACACAGACGCGGTGCTGTATGAGCTTCATGTTCGGGATCTGTCCATCGACCCCAGCTCCGGCATCAGCGCGCCCCATCGGGGCAAATTTCTTGGCCTGACGGAAACCGGCACAAAGACCCCCGGCGGAAATCCCTCCGGACTGGATCATTTGAAGGCATTGGGAATCACCCATCTGCATCTTCTGCCGGTATATGACTACGGCTCTGTGAACGAAAGCCAGCCGGAGATACCCCAGTTCAACTGGGGCTACGATCCGGTGAACTACAACGTGCCCGAAGGCTCTTACGCCACCAATCCCTTTGACGGACGGGTGAGAGTGGCGGAAATGAAGCAAATGGTTCGTGCCCTCCATGAAAACGGCATCGGCGTGGTTATGGATGTGGTGTATAACCATGTCTACATGGCGGCGGAATTCAGCTTTAATAAGATCGTCCCCGGCTATTTCTCCCGCACCAATCCCGACGGAAGCAGCTCCAACGGATCCGGCTGCGGAAACGATACCGCTTCGGAGCGTCCCATGGTTCGCAAATATATTGTGGACTCCGTGGACTATTGGAGCAGAGAATACCACATCGACGGCTTCCGCTTTGATCTGGTGGGTCTGCTGGACACCACTACCATCAACGCGCTGGTGGATAAGGTGCACGCCCGCCGCCCGGATACCATTTTCTACGGCGAGGGCTGGACCATGAATACCGCCGTAGAGCCGGGAAATGCCATGGCGACCCAGCCCAACGCCCACCTGACTCCCCGTTTTGCTTATTTTAACGACACCGTCCGCAATCTGCTGGCGGGCGAAAACGGAAAAACCCGGGGTATCGTGTCCGGCTTGACCGGTAAGGAAGACCCCTTGTTCCGGTGCTTTACCGCCAATGTGTGGTGGTGTCCCGCACCTACCCAGACGGTGAACTATGTGTCCTGCCACGACAACTATACCCTGATGGATAAGCTGTGCCTGACCCGGCCGGATGCCACCCGGGAGGAGCTGGTGAAGATGAACCGGCTGGCTGCCGCCATCTACATGACCTCTCAGGGTATCCCCTTCATCCATGCCGGCGAGGAGCTTCTCAGAGAAAAGAAGGATGTCGCCGGACGGCGGGTGGAAAACAGCTACAATGCACCGGATGAGGTCAATGAGCTTCATTGGAGCTGGATGGACGAGCCGGATCGCCGGGCAACCTCCGATTACTATGCCGGACTGATCGCCTTCCGCAAGGCCCATGCCGCTCTGCGGCTGACCACCAAGGCGGATGTGGAGAAAAATGTGTGCTACCGCTGGATCACCAATGAACTGGTGCTGTTTGACATTCAGGGTAAGGCTTCCGTCCCCGGTGAGGTGGCAGACAATATCCTTGTGATCTTCAACACATCGGATAAGGTCAGACCCTTGGATCTTTACGACCATGATGTGGTTGCCGGGCAGTGGCAGATCTGCGTGGACGCGGAGAAGGCGGGAACGAAGCCCCTTGCTACCGTTACCGATGGCAAGCTGGAGCTTGCCCCCATCAGTGCTACAGTGCTGGTGAGAGGACGGACGGAATGATAAAAAGCCACTCTTGACCCGGCGGTTGCCGGGTCAGGGGTGGCCTTTTTAAAGCAAAACGCGAAGCACGGGATGCAAAAGTTTGTTGAGCGATTCCAAAATCTTCCGCCGTATCTAAATGGCGCACGGTCATTGCTATGAAATAGTCTGTCATTCTGAGCGAGCGTGGCGAGTCAAAGAATACCGCAGTCCGTTTTAGGAGAACGGGTCCTCACGTCGCTTCGCTCCTCAGGACGATATGCTTTTTATTTATAGTGGTGTGTAAACACGTGATGATTCCGAGGAATCCGTTTCTCCGCACCTAAGAGGGAGGGGAAACGGGACGGATTTCATGATTTTGGGGCATAGGTTTGGGTTGCAATCCGGTATTTTGTTTGCTATAATGGTGAAAATAGAGAAGAAAGGGTGTTCACTATGGAGACAGTAAAACGTGTTGACCCAAACCGCAGGCTGCGTCAGAGACTTCGCAAGCAAATCGAGTGGGGACGGTGGGGGTTTCTCGCCATCATTGCCGTGACGCTGCTCAACCAAATCCTGCTGCTGTGCGGAGCGAAATATCATTTCCTGTTCTCTGCCGCAATGCCCTACTACCTGAATTGGCTGGCAATTCAGCTAAATGCAGGCGGTTTTCAGGCGGTGGCCACCCTGCTGACGGTTTTTCTGTATTTGGCATACGCCGCGTGCTGGCTGCTTTCCGGGCAGCAGAAGCAATGGATGCTGGCATCCGTCGGAATGTACGCGCTGGATACGGTGCTTTTGATTGTATTTGCCCTGACGCTGGTGGAAAAGCCGTCTAGCTGTCTGCTGGAGATTCTGACCCACTGCGTGGGATTGGTTCTGCTGGGCATTTCCTACCGTGCCTTTGACCGGCTGAGCAAAATGCCCCGCCGCCGCCGTCCTCCTGTAGAGAATAATCCTGGCGAAAATCAAGAAGGAGAATAATCATGCTGATATCTGTTCTTCTGTTCGCGGTAGGCTTGGTGCTGCTGATTAAAGGCGGCGACTGGTTCGTGGACGGTGCTACCGGCATTGCCCGCCGTTTCCACCTGCCGGATATCGTGGTGGGAGCTACGGTGGTCTCCATCGGTACAACTCTGCCTGAGGTCATGGTTTCCACCACCGGCGCGCTGGCCGGCTCGGGAGCTATGGCATACGGCAACGCCATCGGCTCCATCATCTGCAATACCGCACTGATTGCCGCTATTTCCATTACCTGCAATCCCGGTCCGGTGAATGTCAAGAGCATGAAGACCCCGGCGATTTTCTTCTTCTGCTCCGCCGCGCTGTACTGCCTTGCGGCCTATGGCATTTTGGATTTCGGCGAGCAGGAGGGCGTTTTGGGCTTCCTGTTTACCGGCAAGGGCTTTGACCGCTGGATGGGTATTTTGATGCTGATCCTGTTTGTCGTCTATATGATCCTGACCGTCCGCAACGGCCTGAAAAATCCCGACACCTTGGAAGAAGATGACGACAGGAAGGAAAAGAAGCTGTGGCAGGAGCTGCTCTTGCTGGTGGTGGGTGCTGCCGTGATCGCTGTGGGCGCGGATCTGCTGGTGGATCACGGTCAGGTCATCGCGCTGGGACTGGGCGTGCCGGAAACCGTGGTGGCTCTGCTGTTCGTGGCGTTGGGCACCAGTCTGCCGGAGTTGGTTACCACCATCACCAGCCTGAAAAAAGGCCGGGCTTCTCTGGGCGTGGGCAACGTGATTGGCGCGAATATCTTCAATCTGGTGCTGGTCAGCGGTGTTGCTGTTTCCCTTGCGCCCTTCGATGTGCCTTGCGAGAATACGCTTTTGTCCACCGGGCTGAACCTGAGCCTTGTGTTTGACATTCCTGTGATGCTGGGCGTTATGAGCCTGATGATCCTCCCCGCGCTGCTGAGCAAGAAGCTGCATCGCTGGCAGGGCATCGTGCTGCTGGGCATTTATGTGGCGTTCTGCGTTTTGCAGTTTGTGCTGTAATTATCTTTCAAAGAGCTGCCGCGTTTGGCGACAGCTCTTTTTTACGGAAGGAGAATGAAAAATGATTTCAAAAGAGGTATGCCAACGGGTTCTGGCACGGGCTATGTCCACCGGGGCGGACTATGCGGAGCTGTTCGCCCAACATTCTGCCAGTCATACGATCCAGATGATCGACAGCCGTGTGGATCAGGCAAACGATGCCGTTACCGCCGGAGCGGCGGTGCGGATCTATAAAGGACTTCGCAGCGTGATGGCAACCACGGTGGATCGGTCGGAGAGCGGTCTGCTGCGGTGCGCGGAGCAGGCGGCGGAGGCCCTGGGGCAGGGCAATGCCCAGATCGACATCGTGCTGACGCCAAAGAGCGTTGCGGACGACCATCCGGTGAAGATACTGCCCTCCTCCGTTGGCAACGCCCAAAAGGTGGAGATCCTCAAGCGGGGGTATTTTGCCGCCAAGGATTACAGCGATTCTATCACACAGGTCACGGGAAGGCTTTTGGATGTAAACCGGAACATCCTGATTGCCAATTCTGAGGGGCTGTATGCCCAAGACCGGCAGATCCGCACCCGTCTCATGCTCAGCGCGGTGGCGGAAAAGGACGGGGAGAGCCAGACCGGCAGTCAAAATCCCGGCAGGCGCATGGGCTTGGAGATGTTTGATCTTATCGACCCCCGGGAGGTGGGTATTCGCGCGGCCCGTCAGGCGGTGACCATGGCGGGAGCGGGCTACTGTCCCGCGGGAATCATGCCGGTGGCCATTGAGAACGGCTTTGGCGGTGTGATCTTCCACGAAGCCTGCGGACACTCCTTGGAGGCCACCTCCGTGGCCTATGGGCGCAGCCAGTTTGCCGACAAGCTGGGGCAGATGATCGCCAATCCTAAGGTGACCGCTATCGACGACGGCACGATGCCGGGAGAATGGGGCTCTGTGAATATCGACGACGAGGGGCATCCGGCGCAGCGGAATGTGCTGATCGAAAAGGGTGTGCTGAAGTCCTTTATGATCGACCGCTTCAACGCCCGGCGGATGGGCATGGAGCCTACCGGCAGCGGCCGCCGGCAAAGCTATGCCTACACCCCCACATCCCGCATGACCAATACCTTCATTGCCCCCGGTGAGGACAGCAATGAGGATATCATCGGCTCTATCGAATACGGACTCTATGCCGCGTCCATGGGCGGCGGCTCGGTGAATCCGGTGACGGGAGAATTTAATTTCGCCGTAGACGAGGGCTATATGATCCGCAACGGCAAGATCTGCGAGCCGGTGCGGGGAGCAAGTCTTGTGGGCGATTGCGCCCATATCCTTAAGGATATTGACATGGTGGGCAGGAATTTGGAGCTGGGACAGGGTATGTGCGGCTCGTCCAGCGGGTCGATCCCCACCAGCGTGGGGCAGCCCCTGATTCGGGTGGCATCCATCACCGTCGGCGGCAGATAAGGAGGTGGCAGCATGGATTTTCAAGGATTTAAGGAAGCTGTGATCGCCCAATGTAAAAAATTGGGTATCGAGGAATATGAGCTGTATTATCAGACGGGTGAAAGCATCTCCGTGGGCGTGTTTCAGCAGGAGGTGAACCAGTTCACCGCCGCCAAGGATGGGGGCGTGTGCTTCCGGTGCATCGTGGATGGAAAAATGGGCTATGCTTCCACAGAGGCGTTGGATCCACAGGAGGCTGTCCGTGTGGTGGAGACTGCCGTGGACAATGCCCGGGTGCTGGAAAGCAAGGATCCGGTGTTTTTAGGCGAGGGCGGACAATGCTATGAGAAGCTGGAGCGGGAGCTGTATCCGCTGCCTGCCACCGAGGAGCTGATCGCCGCCGCGCTGGACACTCAAAAAATGCTCTATGCCGCCGATTCTATGGTGGTGGACGGCACATCGGTTCAGACCCTGTGTGAGCGTTCGGAAATTTCCATTTTTAATTCCAAGGGTCTGGATTTAAGTTATGTAAACCATGTGGCCGGTGTAGTGGCGGTGGCTGTGGTATCCGACGGAACGCAGATGTCCAACGACGCCCAGATCAAGCTGGGGCAGTTGGACACCATCGACAGGGCTGCTTTGGCTGAAAAGGCGGCAGCGGAGGCTGTGGTGAAGCTGGGCGGCGAGTCTGTTCCCACCGGCGTGTATCCCGTGGTATTCAGTCCGGATGCCATGGCGGATCTACTGTCCACCTTCCGAGGGATCTTCTCTGCCCGCCGGGTGCAGAAGGGACTTTCCAAGCTGGCGGACATGGAGGGGAAGGCGGTTGCGTCAGAGCTGGTGACGGTGGTGGACGATCCGTTCCATCCCCAAAGCCCCATGCCCATCCCCTTTGACGCGGAGGGGACACCCACCCGCCGGAAGGCGGTGGTGGAAAAGGGCGTGCTGCAAACCCTGCTTTACGATTTGGAAACCGCGAATTTGGCCCAGAAGCAGACCACCGGAAATGCCGCCAGAGGAAGCTATAAATCTTCTGTGGATATCCAGCCCTTCAGTATGTATCTCGCTTCCGGCACGGATACGCCGGAGCAGGTGCTGGAAAAGGCAGGAAACGGTGTGTATATCGATCAGGTCACTGGCTTGCACGCGGGAGCGAACACGGTTTCCGGAGATCTTTCCCTGCAAAGCGGCGGATATCTGATTGAAAACGGGAAAAAGACCCATCGGGTGAAGGGCTTTACCGTGGCGGGGAATTTCTATGAGCTGCTGAAAAATATCACCGCCCTGGGCAACGACAGCCATTTGCCCGCACCGCTGGGAATGACCGCCTTTGGCGCGCCCACCACGCTGGTGCAGGGACTGACTGTGGCAGGAAAATAAAGCAAAGCCGGGAGCATCCGCTCCCGGCTTTTTAGGCTGTCAAAAAACTTAGTATGTCATTCCGAGGGAGCGAAGCGACCGTGGGAATCTCAATTAAAAACTACGCAGTTTTGTTGGAATTACGCAG
>CAZAOL010000006.1:0-25073 GCA_964486785.1 uncultured Oscillospiraceae bacterium | reverse complement strand
AGCAGGCGGAGGCGGAGTCTGAGCTGGATCTTCTGCGGCAAAGCCTGATCGAGCGGCAGCGTAAGGAAGCCATCGAGCAGATCCGCATTGCCGTTGCAGAGCTGGAGCCGCGCAACGAAATTGGACGTTGCCTGTTTACCAAAGAGCCGGAGCCGGTTCGTCGAGATCAGACCTACCGCTACCGCCATGAGCCTGTGGATCTGCTTCGGGCGTTGGATAGTATTTCTGAACGCAATGCCCGCGCTTTGCCCCCTCCGACCACGAACTTTCAGGGAATCGTGGGCAAAGAGCCGTACCCGGTTTCCAAAAAGGCCGGAGAGGTGCTTCGTCGGCTGGTGCTCAAGGGTATCGCGCGGCTGAAGGATCTGTTTCGGGGCAACCGTTCCCGTTCGGAAATTGTTGCTACTTTCCTTGCGGTCTTGGATCTTTGCAAGACCAATTCTGTTACATTAGAGGATGATATCAGCGGAGAGAACCCCAATGTGTGTTTGCTGGATCAGGAAAAAGCCGAGGAGGTGCTTTGATGGAACAAAATGAAATACAGCGCGCCATTGAAGCAATCCTTTTTGCTGCAGGTGAGCGGATCGAAGCGTCACGGTTGGCTATGGCACTGGAACAAGATGAGCGGGATATCATTTTGGCGGCGGATGCGCTGGCGGATGAATATGCCTTTTCCCGCCGGGGAATCCGCATCCTTAAGCTGGAGAACGGCTACCAAATGGTATCCTCCGGGGAGATGGCGGACTATGTTACGAAGGCGTTGGAGACGCGCAAGCCACCCAAGCTGTCCGCATCCCAATTGGAGACACTGACGATTGTCGCTTATTACCAGCCGGCTACCAAGGCTATGGTGGAGCAGATTCGTGGGGTGGACAGCTCCTATTCCGTAGGCGCGTTGTTGAACAAGAAGCTGATTGAGGAGGCGGGGCGGCTGAACGTTCCCGGACGTCCGATTCAGTACCGCACGACCACGGACTTCCTCCGCACCTTTGGTTTGTCCTCGTTGGAGGAGCTGCCGTCCATTGAAAAAATCAGCTTTGGCGAGCCTATTGTGGAAGAACCGGCTCCTGTAGCTGCGGAGGAAGGCTGATGGGCTGGGGCATCGCGCTGGCGATAATTCTACTACTGGCGGTGCTTCCTTTAAAAGTCAAAGCCCGCTATGATGCCGGCGGCTTCTCTGTGAGGGCCATGATTGGGCCGGTGACGGTGTGGAAAACACCTTCCGGAAAGAAAAAGAGTCCACAGGCAAACAAGGCAAAATCGTCCGAAGAAAAGAAGCAAAAAACACCCAAGCCGGAAAAGACTGTGGGCGGAAATCCGCGGGATTTTTTTCCGCTGGTTCAGGTGGCGTTGGATTTTCTGGGTGATTTTCGCAGAAAGCTGCGCGTTAACCGTTTGGAGCTGCGACTGGTGCTGGCGGGGGACGACCCCTGTGACTTAGCCATCAATTACGGCCGAACGTGGATTGCTGTGGGCAATCTGCTTCCTGCGCTGGAGCGCAGCTTTGTAATTAAAAAACGGGATATTGATGTGCTCTGCGATTTTACCGCGGAGGAAACGCTGGTTACAGCCGGAGCGGTCATATCCATCACCCTTGGCAGAACCCTGTGGCTGCTGGCGCGCTACGGTGTTCGTGCTCTGCGGGAATATAAAAATCTAAATCAAGAAAAGGCGGTGCAGTCCAATGAGTAAAACACTTCCGACTATGCTGGAATCTACGATTGCAAAAATCCGTGAAATGGTGGATGTAAATTCTGTGATCGGAGATCCTATCACCACAGCGGACGGCGTGACCATCATCCCTGTATCTAAAGTCAGCGTTGGCTTTGGAGGCGGTGGCTCCGATTTTGTTTCCAAGAATGTGAACAAGCAGGAAAACCCCTTCGGCGGCGGGGCGGGCGGCGGCGTGAAGGTTACGCCCATTGCGTTTTTGATCGTGAAGGACGGTAATGTTCGGATGATGCCCGTGGCAGCACCTGCCAACACCACTGCGGACCGTGTGGTGGAAATGGTGCCGGACGTTTTGGATAAAATCGGCGCGTTTTTGGATTCCAGAACGGAGAAAAAGGGAGAATAACAATCCGTTTCCGGCAGATACTAATGCCGGGTGAGATTGTATGAAAAAGATTCTGTTGCGGACGGCGGCCGCTTTGTTGGCTGCCGTCCTGATTTTTCCCTGTAAGGCGTGGGGAATTTCCGCACAGAAGGCGATTATGGTGGATGCGGCTACCGGGCGGGTGCTGTATGAAAAGGATGCGGACAGCCGCTCTTTGATTGCCAGTACCACAAAAATTATGACTGCGCTGGTGGTCTGTGAGCAATGCAATGTGTTGGACAGGATGAAGATTCCCAAGGAGGCTGTGGGGATTGAAGGCTCGTCTATGTATCTGAAGGAAGGCGAGGTTCTGACGGTGCAGGAGCTGCTGTATGGCATGATGCTGCACAGCGGCAACGATGCCGCGGTGGCGTTGGCAATCTATTGCGGCGGTACCGTGGAGGGGTTCGCGGAGCTGATGAATGACAAGGCCCATTTGCTGGGTATGACCGGCAGTCATTTTGAAAATCCCAACGGACTGGACAGTCCGCAGCATTATTCCACAGCAAGAGATTTGGCGATTTTGACTGCCTATGCCATGCAAAATCCCATCTTTGTCCAAACGGTATCTACGAAAACCGTAACCGCAGGTCAGCGTTCTTTGCGAAATCACAATAAGCTGCTGTGGCAGGTTGAGGGCGCGGACGGTGTTAAGACCGGCTATACCAAGGCCGCCGGACGGATTTTGGTTTCCAGCGCGGTGCGGCAGGGAAGACGGCTGATCGCGGTGACCATCAACGACGGAAACGATTGGGAAGATCATGCCCGGCTTTTTCAGGAAGGCTTCTCCCAATACAGTGTACAAACGGTTGTGGTGGAAGGTCAGCGGCTGGGAGAGATCACGGTTTTTGGCGGCAACTCCGATCGGGTTGAGGTGCTGGCGGCGGAGTCCTTTTCCTACTCCCTTGCTCAGGAGGAACGCGCTTGCGTGGTGCTTGCGCCGCCTGAGTTTGCTTATGCGCCTGTGGCGCAAGGACAGCAGGCGGGCTATGCCTATGTATGTATCGGGGACAAAGCGGTTGGCAAGATTCCCGTAGTCTACGGTAGCACTGTTGAGCAAAAGCAGACTGTGAAACGCCATTTTTGGGATGGCTGGTTTGGAGAAAAGTAATGACGGAACGTTTGCAGAAAATCTTATCCGCCCGGGGGATATGCTCCCGGCGGCAGGCTGAGCGGCTGATCGAGGCAGGGCGCGTGCAGGTCAATGGCAGCTTTGCCGTGCTGGGTGCTTCCGCAGATCCGGATACGGACATCATCACGCTGGACGGGAAACCACTCCCGTCCGCGGCGGAGTATGTGTACATCATGCTGAATAAGCCCCGGGGCTATGTAACAACCCTTTCCGATGAAAAGGGGAGGCCGAATGTTACCCGGCTTGTGGACTGTGGGGTGCGGGTGTATCCTGTGGGGCGGCTGGATATGGATTCCGAGGGTCTTCTGTTGCTGACAAATGACGGCGATTTGACAAACAGGCTGATCCATCCGAAGGAGGAAGTGGACAAGGTGTATCAGGCTTGGGTCAGGGGCTATCAGCCCGGAGGGGAAACGCTCCTTCGCCGGCCCATTACGCTGGACGGGCATCGCATCCGACCGCCTAAGGCGCGTTTGCTTTGGACACAGGGAGATGCCGCCAAGCTGGAAATCACCATTCATGAAGGAAGAAACCGGCAAATTCGCAGGATGTGTGAAGCCGCCGGGATGGAGGTCACACGTCTACGCCGCGTTGCGGAGGGCTCTTTGCACCTTGGCAATTTGGAAAAAGGAAAATGGCGGTATCTTACGCATGAGGAAATTTCCGCTTTGAAAAAAGGATAATGCAATTTTGACGGCCTGCACTTGCAAAAATGCAGGCCGTCTGTTATGATATTGGAGAAGAAATGTTTTGGGAGGGTGTCATGAGTAACGATATTCTTTCCGCTTTACAGATTGGTGCGGCGTCCTTCTCCAAGGGTCAGCGGCGTATTGCCCAGTATATCCTTGAGGAATACGACAAGGCCGCTTTTATGACTGCCGCCAAGCTGGGACAGACCGTGGGCGTTTCTGAGTCTACGGTGGTGCGCTTTGCTGTGAGTCTGGGCTATGACGGATATCCCAGTATGCAGAAAGCCATGCAGGAAATGATTCTGAACCGTCTGACCTCCGTGCAGCGTCTGGAGGTGGCAACAGACCGAATCGGCAATCAGGACATTGTATCCATGGTGCTTCAGTCTGACATTGAGAAGCTGCGACAGACTGAGGAGACCTTGAACCGTACAGATTTTCAAAATGCCGTGGATGCCATCGTGGCAGCCAAGCGGGTATATATTTTGGGCGTACGTTCCGCTTCGCCGCTGGCCAGCTTTTTAGGGTATTATCTGCGGTATTTGTCTGACAATGTGCACATTGTAACCGCGTCCGGCTCCGGCGAGATGTTCGAGCAAATCGTGGGTGTGAATGAAACCGATGCGGTGGTTGCGTTCAGCTTCCCGCGGTATTCCGCGACCGTAATCAAGGGAGCGAAATACTGCGCCAGTGTAGGCGCGACGGTGGTTGGCATTACAGATTCCAAGCTGTCGCCGCTGGGGCAGGTATGCCATCATGTTTTGGCGGCAAAAAGCGATATGGTATCGTTGGTGGATTCCCTGGTCGCCCCCTTGAGCGTGGTCAATGCGCTGATTGTGGGTGTGACTGCCCGCAGAAGTGTAGAGCTGGCACGGCGTTTGGATATGCTGGAGGGCATTTGGGCCGATTATGAGGTATATGAAAAGCGAGTGGATAAACCATGAAATATGACGGCATTGTTATCGGCGGCGGCCCTGCGGGGATGTTTGCGGCAATCATGGCAGCCCGCCGGGGAAAACAGGTGCTTTTGATTGAGCGCAATGACCGACTGGGGAAGAAGCTGCTTATCACCGGCAAGGGGCGGTGCAACGTGACCAACCACTGTCAGGGGCAGGAGGTTTTGCAAAATGTCCCCCGTAACAGCCGATTCCTTTACAGCTCCATAAACGCTTTTCCGCCGGAAAAGGTGATGGATTTTTTTGAGACTGCCGGCTGCGCCTTGAAAACAGAACGCGGCGGCAGAGTGTTCCCAATCAGCGACCGCAGCACTTCTGTGCTGGAGGCGTTGCAAAAAGAGCTTCGGCGCAGTGGCGTTACGGTTTACCACGGACGTGTAACAGAAATCCTGACCGGGGACGGAAGGGTTTCCGGTGTTACCGTGGGGCAGGAGCGGTTGTCTGCGGATTGGGTGATACTGGCCACAGGCGGGCTATCCTATCCAACCACCGGATCCACCGGCGACGGCTACACAATGGCTCAGCGGCTGGGGCATAGCATCGTTCCTACGGAAGGATCGCTTGTACCGCTGGAGGCAGATGCGGATTGCAGTCAAATGCAAGGGCTGAGCCTTCGGAATGTGGCCGTAAAGCTGGTGGACGGGAAGGGGAAGCTTCTATACAGTGATTTCGGAGAATTGCTGTTTACCCATTTCGGGATTTCCGGCCCGACCGCCCTCAGTGCCAGTGCCCATTTAAAGGGAGATGGCTGCCGTTTGCTGATCGATTTGAAGCCTGCGCTGGATGAGGAGAAGCTCAACGAACGTATTCTGCGGGATTTGCAAATGTATAAAAACCGTTCTATGGAAAACGCGCTGACAGATCTTTTGCCCAGAAGCATGATTCCGGTGGTGCTGGACAGGTGTCAGATTTCTCACCAGCTTCAGGCGAATTCTCTGAACAAGCAGCAGCGCCGTAAACTGGTGGAGCTTTTGAAGGGATTTCCTGTGCATATTCGCTGCAAGCGTCCGGTTGCGGAAGCGATCATTACCTCCGGCGGCATAAAGGTATCGGAAATCAACCCGAAAACTATGGAGTCCAAGCTGGTGCCGGGCTTATACTTTGCCGGAGAGATTATTGACTGCGATGCCTACACCGGCGGCTTTAACCTGCAAATCGCATGGGCTACGGCATACGCCGCAGGCATGAGTGTATAAAAACCACCATTGACAAAACTCCCGCTATGCTATAAAATACTAAGGCAGTTTAGTAAACCGATGGAGGAGAATTCGTATGTACGAAAAGCTTGTGGAAAACGCTGCTAACCAGCTTGGAATTGACCCTTCTGAGATTATGCCCGACAGCACCTTTGAAAGTTTGGGTATCGACTCTTTGGATATGGTAGAAATGATTATGGATCTGGAGAGCGAATTGGGCGTGGAGCTGGAGATTGAGAGCCAGAACATTACCAATTTCAAGATGCTGGCTGACTTTATCGAAAGCAAGGTTGGCTGATTTTACTGTAATCTAATATTCTTGTTATATTAGACCGGCTTATAACAAGGTCGCACTAGTCGGGGAGATAGCGGTGCCCTGTTACCTGCAATCCGCTATAGCGGGGATGAATTCCCACACCCGGATCTGTTTGAGTGTCGTCTGCGCTTCGTAAGTGGCGTTGAGGGGACGGTCTCGCGCAACGTAGACCCGTGAACCATGTCAGGCGGGGGACCGAGCAGCATTAAGCGGATTCCTTCGTGTGCCGCGAGGCTGCCGTTCCTGAGTCGGCTGCGTAGCTTCCGGATGTTCAGCAGATACAAATGTGGGTGTGCGATCTTGTTATGAGCCGGTCTGATTTTTGAAGAAAGCGGGGAGGTGGAAGATATGTATCAGGCATTGTACCGAAAATACAGGCCCCAGACCTTTGATGATGTGTCCGGACAGCTTGCGGTGACGCAAACCTTGAAAACCCAGCTCATCACCGGGCATTTGAGCCATGCGTATTTGTTCACCGGATCTCGGGGAACGGGCAAAACAAGCTGTGCCAAGATTTTGGCTAAGGCAGTCAACTGTGAAAATCCTCACGAGGGAAATCCCTGCAATTGCTGCCCGTCCTGTCTATCCATCGACTCCGGAGCGTGTATGGATGTACTGGAGATAGATGCCGCGTCCAACAACGGCGTGGACAATGTGCGCGATCTTCGGGATGACGCTATCTATACGCCTTCTCAGGTGAAAAAGCGTGTGTACATCATTGACGAGGTGCATATGCTCTCCATTTCCGCTTTTAATGCGCTTTTGAAAATCATTGAAGAACCGCCGGAGCATCTGCTGTTTATTTTGGCAACTACAGAGCTGCATAAGGTTCCGGCAACGATTTTATCCCGATGCCAGCGGTTTTCCTTCCGGCGTATCAGTCAGGAGGATATTGCAGCAAGACTGCAATATGTGGCCTATCAGGAGCAAATCGATTTGGACGACGGTGCTGCCCGTGTGTTGGCCCGGCTGGCGGACGGGGGTATGCGTGACGGTCTGAGCTTGCTGGATCAGTGTGCCTCTGCCACGGTGGGGGAGCTGACAGCGGAGCGTGTATACGCCTGCCTTGGCATTGCCGGTGAGCGCAAATGCGCGGAGCTGATGCAGCACATTTCCAATCAGGACAGCGCAAAGGCGTTGGCTCTTTTTGACAAGCTCTATGTAGAGGGTAAGGATTTGGGAGCGATGCTGGATGAGCTGGCGTGCCTGACCCGGGATCTGATGGTGATAAAGACCGCCCCCGACGCGGCGATTACCATGCTTTCCGGTGTGGCAACGGATCAGGAGGCGGCGCAGCTTGCCAAGCGGTTTTCCGCGGGTGAGCTGGTGCGGATCATGGCGGTGCTGCAGCAGACGGCGGCTTCTTTTACCCGAAGCGCGAGCCGCAGGATGGATGCGGAGCTGTGCATCCTTTCTCTGTGCCAGCCGGAGCTTTCTTTGGACGCGGAAAGCCTGAACGCAAGGCTGACCCGGCTGGAGGAGCAAATCAAAAGCGGTAGCTTTATATCCGCTCCGGCGAATATCCCTGCCACAGCCGTGGCAGAGGTTGGCAGTGACTGCCCGTCTGAGCCTGAGATTCCAGATGCGCCGCCTGTTGTGGAGGAGCAGCTTCCGGATACCACGCCGGAGGGCTTCTGGCCTGATTTGGCGGCGTCAATTCGCAGGGAGCTTCGTCCTCCGGTCTCCGGATTCTTTACTTCATCTCCCAATTCCAACGTGCAGGGTGTTTTGCGCGGAGATTTGCTGGAGCTGGTGTGCGCCAATGGATTCACCAAGGAAATGGTGGATAAGCCGGATATTATTCAAATGATCACCCGCAAGGCTTCTGCACAGCTTGGCCGCCCCATTACAGTGAAGGTGGTGGACAAGTCGGAAAAGCCTGTCGGCAATAAAAAGCTGGAGCAGCTTATTTCCTTCGGGAAAGCACATTCCGATATTATCAAAATCAAATAATTCTAGAATTGGAGCAAATGAATTATGGCTAAAGGTGGATTTCGCGGCGGTATGCCCGGCGGCATGAACCAAATGCAGATGATGAAGCAGGCGCAAAAGATGCAGCAGGAGCTGCTGCGTATGCAGGAAGAACAGGAAAGCAAGACCTACACCGCAAAAGCCGGTGGCGGCATGGTGGAAGCTACCGTCAACGGAAAGCATGAGGTGGTTGCCCTTGCCATCAACCCTGAGGCGGTGGATCCAGAGGACGTAGAAATGCTGCAGGATATGGTAATAGCCGCAGTCAATGAGGCTATGCGGACTGCCGATGCGGAGGCGGCTCAGAATATGTCCCGTCTTACCGGCGGCATGAATTTGGGCGGTCTGTTTTAAGGGGGAGCTATGCAATATTTCCCTACAGCACTGCAGGAGCTGACGGATCATTTTGCCCGACTTCCCGGAATCGGCGGGAAGTCGGCTCAAAGGCTTGCCTTTCATGTTCTGGAGCTTCCTTTGGAGGAGGCTCAGCGTTTTGCTGAAGCTATCCTTGCGGCAAAGCGTGAGGTGCACACCTGCCCGGTTTGCCAGAATCTCACAGATCGGGAGCTATGTCCCATTTGTGAGGACGAGCTGCGTGATCACAGCCAGATATGTGTAGTAGCTGAGCCGAAGGACGTAATCGCTATGGAGCGCAGCCGGGAGTTTCACGGCGTATATCATGTGCTTCACGGGGTGATTTCTCCGCTGAATCATGTTACACAGGATGATATCAAAATCCGGGAGCTATTGCATAGAGTCGCGTCCGGGGAGGTTCGGGAGGTTATTATGGCCACAAATCCCGATACTGAAGGGGAGACGACGGCTATGTATATTTCCAGACTGCTGCGCCCTATGGAAATTCGGGTGACCCGATTGGCATACGGTGTACCTGTGGGCAGTCAGTTGGAATATGCGGACGAGGTTACGCTTTCCAGAGCCTTAGAGGGCAGACAGGAAATTTGAAAGAATACTGCGGCAGGAATCCAATTCCTGCCGCAAGTTTTATAAATATGTGCATTTTATCCGACTCTGTGAACAAATTGTCATTTTATTTATTACTCTTTCGTGTCGAAAACAGTTGAAAAATGTATGGAAATGTGTTAATGTTAAAGCAACATGAAACGGGTGAGGATGTTATGGGACGCAAAAAACCACACTATCAACATTTTTCCGATTATCCGCTTTTTAAGCTGGTCGGATTGCTTATGACTATAGCTACCTTTATGCTGGGATATTGGTATATTGAGTATGTTTATAATATCGGTATTTGCAGCTTGGTGGGTCTGACAGTTCCTTGCGCGATTGTTTTGCTTTGGGGCTTTATCAAACAGCGTAATCTTTGGATTTCGTGGATAGTGTTTGCCATGTTTTGTGTTGTTGCGCTGTCATTTGTAGAAGAGGAGAATCTGTTTACGGATGTCATTGGTCACGCGTATTGGGTTACTGCTCTTGTAACCAGTTTTGTCTCGATAATGTCTTGCTCTCGGGCGGAACGTCACGCGCGGGAAATGATGAGCAGAGATGTAAAGCTGACCAACACAGTCGATCCGGTGAAGGATGCCTTTCTGGAGGAGCTGTTTAAAGGAAAATAAATTTACACCGGGAAGCCTTACTTCCCGGTGTAAATTTATAGTTTGGCGTAGGCCTTGTCTAAAAATCTTTGGATGGGAACGATGCAGCGTTTATGTGTGCCTTCTCCAATGATGCCGGCCTCGTCATAGGCTGTGAGCTTGTAGGTAATCATTTTCCCTTCAACGGAGGTGACCTCAGCCTCGGCGCGCACCTCCAAGCCTACCGGCGTTGCACTGATATGGGAGATGTTCAGCTCGGTGCCTACGCTGGATTTATCCTCAGGAAGTGCGGGCGCAATCGCTTCACAGGCTGCACCCTCCATCAGCGCGACCATGCAAGGTGTGGCGTATACCAGTAGAGAGCCGGAGCCGACAGAAGCAGCCGTATCCTCTTTCTCTACAAGGCTAAAGGCTTCGCCCTTCATTCCAACAGTTATTTCCATGGGAGATCCTCCTTTGTTCTTTGCTCTAAATATATTTCACCGTCAGGAATATGTCAATAAAAAGGATTGAAATTTTACAGTTAATGAACTATACTTGTTTCATTATTTCAGAAAGAGGGAATGGCTTTGAAAATCTATGACAAGCTGAATTTGACCATGCTTTGCGATTTTTATGAGCTGACCATGGCAAACGGATACTTTCAAAAGGGCTTTCAGGATAAGATTACATATTTTGACCTGTTTTTCCGCCGGTGTCCCGATGGGGGCGGTTTTGCCATTGCTGCCGGCCTTGAGCAGATCGTAGATTACATTCAGGAGCTGCATTTTTCCCCTGAGGATATTTCCTATCTCCGGGAGAGAAAGCTGTTCAGTGAGGAGTTTCTCTCTTATTTATCAGATTTTAAATTCACAGGAGATATTTGGGCTGTGCCTGAGGGTACGCCGGTATTTCCCAAAGAGCCTATCATTACCGTTCGTGCGCCGGCGATTCAGGCTCAGCTTATCGAAACCTTCCTGCTGCTTTCGGTCAATCACCAAAGCCTGATCGCCACCAAGGCTAACCGAATCGTTCGCGCCGCACAGGGCAGAACGGTGCTGGAATTTGGCTCACGGCGGGCGCAGGGAGCGGATGCGGCTATGCTGGGCGCGAGGGCTGCCTATATCGGCGGCTGCCATGGCACGGCTTGCACCATTTCCGACCAGCTCTTCGGCGTTCGTGCCGGAGGAACGATGGCCCACGCGTGGGTGCAGATGTTCGACAGTGAGTATGAGGCATTTCGGACTTATTGCCAAATGTATCCCAATAACGCCACCCTTTTGGTGGACACCTACAACACTTTGAGCTCCGGCGTTCCCAATGCCATTCGCGCCTTTAATGAGGTCTTGAAGCCCTTGGGAATTACCAAGTGCGGTATCCGGTTGGATTCCGGAGATATGGCATATTTGAGCCAGAAGGCCCGGAAAATGCTGGATGATGCAGGCTGGACGGAGTGCCAGATCTCTGTATCCAACTCCTTGGATGAATATATCATTCAGGATCTGTTGCGGCAAGGGGCACAAATCGATATGTTCGGCGTGGGCGAGCGGTTGATTACCGCCAGCTCCGAGCCGGTATTCGGTGGCGTTTACAAGCTCACGGCCGTGGAAGGGGAGGACGGTACTGTCCAACCGAAGATTAAGATTTCCGAAAATGTGGGGAAAATAACCAACCCCCATTACAAAAAGCTGTACCGGTTCTTTGGTAACGATTCCGGCAAGGCGATTGCCGATTATCTGTGCGTATACGATGAAACCGTGGATGATAGCAAGGATCTTGAGATTTTTGATCCGGATGCCACTTGGAAAACCAAAACCGTATACGATTTTACTGCCAAGGAGCTGCAGGTGCCGATTTTCAAAAACGGAAAGCTGGTTTACCGCTGCCCAAGCCTACAGGAGATCCGCAGCTATTGCATGGAGCAGGTGGATGCTTTGTGGGATGAGGTCAAGCGGTTTGACAACCCCCATGCCTACTATGTGGATCTGTCTCAAAAGCTGTGGGACATCAAATACGGTTTGCTGAAACGGAATGGTAAAGGATGAACAGAAATCATACAAGTAAGGTCGCGCTGGGCGGCGTAATGGCTGCGCTGGCGGTGGTTATCATGTGCCTAGGCACGATGATGCCCGCTGCCACCTTCGTCTGTCCTATGCTTTGCATGGGTCTGCTGTGCGTTGTTTTGCGCTTGGTGGGTGCACGGCTGGCGTGGGCGTGGTACGGAGCGGTTTCTGTTTTGTCGGTGCTGCTTGCTCCGGATAAAGAAGCCGCCGCTGTTTTTGTTTTCCTTGGCTATTATCCCATCATCAAGCCGTGGATCGACCGGCGGCGTTGTGCCTTCCTTTGGAAGCTGGCTCTTTTCAACGTTTCCATATTTGTCATGTATGGCTTGCTGATCTATGTGCTGGGATTGGATCAGGTGGCGGAGGATTTCCGGGATTTAAGCACGGTAATGGGAATCATTACGCTGATTCTTGGGAATTTGACCCTGTTTATGCTGGATATTCTGCTGGGGCGTATTGCTTTGCTGCGGAAAAGAAAATAGCAGTATGAAGGAATGGACATTATACATACTGCGCTGCGGTGACGGAAGCCTTTACACGGGCATCACCGTGGATTTGGCCGCGCGGCTGGAACAACATCGCGAAGGAAAGGGCGCGAAATACACCCGGGGGCGTGGGCCGTTGGAGCTGGTCTATACAGAAGCCTGCGCAGACCATTCTCAGGCCCTGAAGCGGGAGCTGGCGATTAAGGCCCTGCCGGTGGAGGAAAAACGCCGTCTTTGCGGCCTGACGGATATTTGATGCCTTGGATTTGAAATAGTAAAAAACTGTCAATCCGATTCGGAAATGGAGTCGGATTGACAGTTTTTGTCGGATTGATGTGTTTAGATTTGGGCAAGTCCGGCATCTACCATTTTTTGCAGGCTCATGAGAATGCCCAGCTTGGCGTGTGCCCAAGTCAGACCGCCTTGGAAGTAGACCGCATAGGGCTGGCGGATCGGCCCATCCGCGGACAGCTCCATGGTCGATCCCTGCACGAAAGCACCGGCTGCCATGATGACCTGAGAATCGTAGCCGGGCATATCACCGGGAATGGGGTCTACGTAGGAATCTACCGGAGCGGCGGCTTGGATGCCCTTGCAGAAGGCAATCATGGCCTTTTCGCTGCCAAGCTCAACAGCTTGAATGATGTCATGCCGGGATTGGGTGGCATCGGGAATACAGCGGAAGCCCAGCGGCTCATAGAGATTGGCGGCGAAAATCGCCCCCTTCAGCGCGCTCGCAACGACAGTAGGGGACAGGAAAAAGCCCTGATACAGCGCGGGCATCAGCCCTAGATTTGCGCCGACCTCCTGACCTAAGCCGGGGGCGGAAAGGCGGTAAGCGCAGCGGTCAACACAGCTTTGCGTGCCGCAGATATATCCGCCGATGGGGGCAAGACCGCCGCCGGGATTTTTGATTAAGCTGCCGACCACCATATCGGCATCTACATCCGAGGGCTCGATGGTTTCTACGAATTCTCCGTAGCAGTTGTCTACCATGACTATCACGTCCGGCTTGATGCTCTTACAAAAAGAAATCAACTCTCCGATTTGAGAAACGGAGAAGGTTGGGCGGGTGGCGTACCCTTTAGAGCGTTGAATGGTTATCAGCTTTGTCTTTTCGTGGATAGCATTACGGATGCCCTCATAGTCGAAGCCGCCATCGGGGAGGAGATCTACCTGCCGGTAGCTGACACCGTATTCTGCCAGCGAGCAGGGGCTGGGACGAATCCCGATCACCTCTTGCAGCGTGTCATAGGGCAGTCCCACAGGCGAAAGCAGCTCGTCCCCGGGAAGGAGATTGGCGGACAGAGCCACAGTCAGGGCGTGAGTACCGCAGGTGATCTGCGGACGTACCAGCGCGGCTTCGGTATGGAAAACATCGGCATACACCTTTTCCAGATTGTCCCGCCCCACATCATCATAGCCATAGCCGGTGGTGGCGGCGAAGCAGCCGGCGGATACCCGATTCTTCTGCATGGCGGACAGCACCTTTGCCTGATTGTATTCCGCAATCTTGTCAATCTTGGCGAAGCGGGCGGCAATGCGGGTCAGAGTCTGCTCTCCGTAGGCGTATACCTGAGGGGAAATGCCCATGTTTTGATATAGCTCCAGCAATTCGTTCATTGGGGTGTTCTCCGTTCTTGATAATCAGCTTTCAGAATTATAATGGAATACCGCCTTGGCTGTCAAGTCCAAGGCGGTAAAATGTTCTTTTAGCGACGGCGGCGGTTAAAAATGGTAATGAGCCGCAGGAGCTGAGCGAAGGCAACCGCGGTGGCTGCCACATAAGTCAACGCAGCGGCGGAGAGAGTCTTTCTTGCGCCAATCTGCTCCTCTGCAGTGAGTATATTGCTGCTTTCGATGGCGTTCATGGCACGGCGGCTGGCGTTAAATTCCACCGGAAGGGTGACTAACTGAAATACCAGAGACAGACCGAAGGCGGCAATGCCCATATACACGAACAGGTAGGACATTTCTCCCAAAAAGCTCAAAACAATTCCCAGTAAAATCAAGGGCATGGCCAGCTTGGAGCCAATATTGGTGATGGGGATGATGGCGGCTCTGAGCTTGATGGGAGCATAGCTTTGGGCGTACTGCACCGCGTGCCCGGCCTCGTGACAGGCTACTCCGATTGCTGCTGTGGAGGTGGAGCTATATACGCTGTCGGACAGCCGGATCACGTTGCTTTTTGGATCGTAATGGTCGGTCAAATCGCCGCTGATCCGCTCGATGCGCACCCCATGTACGCCGTTGGCATAAAGCACACGCTGTGCCGCGTCCGCGCCTGTGATTCGGCGCGTAGAAAGCTGGCTGGAGTAGCGGCGGAAGGTGTTTTTTACGTTGGAGCTTGCCCAAAGGGACAGAAGGATACATGGCAGCACCAAAATCAGATAGGTTACGTCAAAGCCGTAATAATAAAACATACGGGCCTCCTGTGCAGCTTTATAGTTGCTCCGGAATCATGGCATTATGCAGTGTGTCGGTAATTGCGCCGCGGAAGATGCTCCACGCCTGCGCGTGCAGCGTTTGCAGAGCTCCTGCGGAAAGGTTCACCGGCACATTTCCGGGCATGTACAAATCCTGATCCAAAATAAATTTTAATTCGTTATCTGTCTGACCGTTGCGTTTAACCAAACCCGTTCCGGCGTGGATCTTCACCTTGCAGCCACCGCGGATACTCAGCTCGGCGTTGATACCGCTGCCTGTGGCGGCGGATTCCGAAACGTCATCCTCGCCAAGCAGACCGAGATAGCCGGGAGAGAACAGCTTGGAGAAAGGTACATCCTCCAAATCCAGCGCGCGGCGGGAGAAAAAGTTAAGATACCGCAGGCCGACCCGCTCAAAATAAGCAGGCTTATATATCTTAATGAAAGCGGCCAGCGGCTTGTCCAGCTTTCCGGCAAAATCCTCCCAGCAGATATATTGGGCGCAGGACAGGGAAATGAAGGTGCTGGTCAGGTTCACACGCCAGCGGCCGTCGGCAGATACAAACTGATAATTGACGGTTTGGGGCTGGTTCTCCAAGGAGAAATTGCCCGGTGTTCCGGTGATTTTCGGAGCGGGGGATTCCTTACGGACGGAATATTGGGGGTATTCGTCCCGAATGGCCTCCTGAAACTGAACGGGTATGTTGGCGGCAATGGATAGAATCTCCGGGAAACGAAGCTGACAGATTACTTCACCGATTTGATGGTTACGGTAGGTACAACGGGGTTCTTGTGAAAACATAGCAAGACCTCTTTTCATTAGTATGTTCATATGGCTACATTATAACCGCAAACCGGAAAAATGCAAGTACACCGGCATCTGTAAAAATGCTCAAATCGTTATTTTTTTGTTAAATTTTATTTACGGGTTGTCATTTGCGCTTAAGGGGTTGGCGTTCCGGGGTGATAAATTGTAGCAAATTATGTCTATACTTTTGGAGGATTTTTTAGTATACTATATATTGACCCTGTATGGGCGATACAAAACCTTGCACGCGGGAGTGTCTTTATGGTAATTCTGAATGCTTTGATCCAGCTTTTAGGCGGCCTTGCTATGTTCCTATACGGCATCGAGGTCATGGGCGATGGATTAAAGAACTGCTCCGGCGACGCGTTAAAGCGTGTGCTGGAAAAGGTTACAGGCAATGTACTTATGGGCGTTTTGACCGGCGCGCTGGTCACCGCCGTGATTCAAAGCTCCACCGCTACCATCGTACTGACGGTGGCATTGATCGGAGCAGGTGTATTGAATCTAAAGCAGGCCGTATCCATTGTTATGGGCGCGAATATCGGTACCACTGTAACAGCACAAATCATTCGTCTCGGTTCCATTGAGGCCGGAAACAACTGGTTCCTTTGGCTGTTCGACACTGATACTCTTGCGCCTGTGGCGTTGGTTGTCGGCATCGTTCTTCTGATGTTCATCAAGACCAAGGCATCCAAGCCTATTGGCGATATTTTCGTGGGCTTTGGCGTACTGTTCATTGGCTTGAACCTGATGACACAGGGCGTTGAGCCGCTGATTGGTACCAGCGTGTTTGCGTATGTATTAGATTTGCTTAGCAATCCGATTATTGGTATTCTGTTTGGTTTTGTGCTTACTATAATCATCCAAAGCTCTTCTGCCACTGTCGGTATGCTTCAGACCGTGGCACAGACGACTGCCTCCTCCGGCGGCGCGGCCATTACCTTTGCTATGGCATATCCAATCATCATGGGTATCAATTTGGGAACCTGCGTAACCACGGCCATGGTATGCTCCATCGGATCGTCCAAGGACGCAAAACGTACAGGTATCGTACATATTGCTTTCAATCTTATCGGTACGGTCTTGTTTATGATTGCCATGACCCTTTTGCAGCGCCTTGGCGCGTTTAGCAGCGAGCTGTGGAACGGTTCTGTAGATAGCGGCGGCATTGCCAATTTCCAAACGATATTCAATCTGGTGACGGCGATTGTGCTGATTCCCTTTGCCGACCTTTTGGTAAAGCTCTCTACGTTAATCGTGAAGGATGAGAATGAGAAGCCCCATTGTTATCCTGAGCTGCATACGCTGGATGAACGGCTGTATATTTCTCCTGCAGTCGCGGTTGCAGAGGCCACCAAGGCGGTTGCTTTCATGGGCGGCATTGCCCGGAAAAATTTTGTCAGAGGCTGCAAGCTGCTGATGGAATATGATGAAGCCCAAATTGCCCAGGTGGATACAGACGAAGATCAGCTTGACACCTTTGCGGACAGATCCGACCGCTTCCTGATTGGCTTGAGCAAGGAAGTGGAGAGGGAATCGGACGACCGGCAGGTGGATATGCTGCTGCAAACCGTTCCGAATTTTGAGCGTATCGGCGATTATGCCACCAATTTGGTGGAGCTGGGCCGGCATTTATCTCAAGAGAATGTTGCCTTCTCTGAAACGGCCCAAAAGGAACTGAATTTGATATGCTCCGCGGTGAATGAAATTCTTGAGATTACTCTGGATGCCTTTGCCAATGATGATAACCGGGCAGCAAAGAATATCGAGCCGCTGGAGGAGGTCATCGACGATATGGTGATGATTCTTCGCGACCGACACACGAAACGGCTGAAAAGCGGCGCTTGCGCCGTGGACACAGGTCTGGTGTTTATGGAGGCACTGACATATTTGGAGCGCGCTGCGGATCAGTGCTCGTCCATTGCCGTGATGATGATGGCCCGAGATGATGACGATATCCTGCAAAATCACTATGATTATCTCCGTCAGCTCCATGCCGGTAACGACATGGCGTATACGAAGGAAAAGAACAGACGTCGTGAACAATATATTGAACCCTTGAAAGACATTACCTAAAGGAGGAAGAATAATGAAATTGAACCGACTGCATTCGATACTGTGTGTGCTGCTGTGCTGTGCTGTGCTGCTGTGCGCTTGCAACACAAAGGAGCCTGTGTCCAATGACAACGGCGGCAGCAGTGAGGTCACCTATAAGGTAACCGTTGTCAACGGTGTGGGTGAGCCGTATACGGAGAAGATCATTGTAACCTTTATGCAAGGCGACACCAAAGCCGCGATGATTCCCGTCAACGCGCAGGGTGTGGCCGAGAAGGCTTTGACCGCCGGGGATTATACGGTGCAAATCACATCCACGGACAGCTCTGTGAGCTTCTACTATGACACGGCATCCGCGATGCTTACCAAAGAAAAGACAGAGCTTGAACTGGTGCTCGCGTTGGAGGCAGGGGAGGAAAGCATCACTATCTCCGCTCCGTCTGTTGCTACCGGTGAATCTGCCGAATACACGGCATACTACGTAGATTCCGGTACTACCCATGTGGCAGTATCCGATGGGGATCGGAGCTATTTCATATTTGTACCTACGGAAGCCGGTGCTTATGAGCTTTCCGTTACGGATGGAAAGGCAGAGCTTGGTGTGTACGGAGCAAGCCAACATTTCATCAGCTCCGACAGCCTGTTTGAAGCTGTGGACGGAAAGCTGAGCTTCTCTGTGCAGTCCAGCATGATTGGCAGCGGCAATACCGGAACGACGGTGTATGTGATTGGTTTGGATTCCGTGGATGGCGCAAAGGATGTTATCCTGAATGTCATTCGTACCGGCGAGCCTGAGTGGAGCTTTACGGAACAGCCTTGGGCAAACTATACTCCTGCTAACGAGATTACGGATTACGTTCTTCCTGAGGGGACTGGGCTTAAGAGCTTTGACTTGACTGTGGCTTCCGACGCTTTCGAGCTGGTGTATAACGAGGAGGACGGCTGCTATCATGTTAACGCCGCGGACGGCCCGAAGGTGTTTGCCCAGCTTGGGGAATCTGTCTACGGTATCTGCCTGATGGATATGGTGGGCGAAATCGTCTATCAAGATGGCGTGCTTATGCAGACCGGCTCCGCTCCCTTCCGTTACAGCTACAATAACGGAAAGGACGATTTCTTTAAAGAGGACTATACCGATGCCTTGCGGCAGTATGTCACTTGCAGAGATAAGGAAAGCGGCGTCTATCCGTTGGATGCGGATCTGTATTATATCCTGACCATGGGCACCAAAATGACGGGCTGGTGCGAGCCCGGAACTGCCAACTACCGCTTCGCGGATTTGGAGGGCGTGAACAACGAGATTAGCTGGATGTTCTTGCTGGTACATGAGGATACCGAGATTCCTGCATTAGATCCTTCTCAGCCGGTGGATCCGGATACGGTAACAGACCCTTCTCAGTCCGGCGATTCAAGTCATACCCACAGCTATAGCAAGGCAGTTACCGCGCCTAGCTGTACAGAAGAAGGCCATACCACGTATACCTGTAGCTGCGGCGATAGCTACACTGAGGATAAAACCAGCCCTAAGGGACACAGCTATGGACAATGGGTCACTTCCAAGGAGCCCACTACCTCCGCCACGGGCAAGGCCCAGCGGAAGTGTGCCAATTGCTCTGCGGTAGAGGAGCGCACCCTTGACAAGCTCATTGAGAACCACACGCACAGCTATGCGAGCAAGGTCACCAAAGCGGCTGGCTGCACAGCGGAGGGCGTAGCTACCTACACCTGCTCCTGCGGCAGCAGCTACACGGAAAGCATCGCGGTGCTGGGACATAATTACAAGTCTACTGTGGTTGCGGCCACTTGCACCGCGCAGGGCTATACCACCTTTACCTGCAGCCGCTGCAGCAACAGCTACAAGGGCAGCTACACAAAGGCTACGGGACATAGCTACGGTACGAACGGAAAGTGCAGCCGCTGTGGAGAAAAGGATCCCAACGCGGTAATAGACGATAACGCGGACTCGCCTATCGAGTACGGCGGTGTGCTGGAATTCAACGCAGAGGTGAAGGCGGGGCATCTGGTACACTACAATGTTTATAGAGTGAATGGCACGATTCTGACGATCTCCAACAGTGATGCCTACGTCATTTACAACGGCGATATCTATGAAGCGAAAAACGGCGTTGTCACCATTCCTAAGCTGACCTGCGCAGACCCCAGTATTCCCGTAGAGCTGGCAATCGGCAACAAGGGAAGCAAGGACGCGGTATTCGCCGTAAAGATGTCTTATCCTGCCGGTGCGCAGATGAATCCTTATAAGCTCTCTATTGGCTCTCTGACCACAAACGTAGAAGAGGGGAACGATCAGGGCGTTTTCTATACCTATACGGCCACAAAGAGCGGCACTCTGACGATTTCGCTGAACAGCGTATCCAACAATGCTCAGGCCGGTATCAGCATGTTCAACGAGTCTAGCATGAAGAGCGTATCGACGGGTGAGTCCGAAACAACTACAGTATCTGTTGAAGTAAAGGCCGGAGATACGGTTTCAATCACCATTTCCACACTTCCCGACTCGAAATACAAGTACCCGGCGGCGACGATTAAAACCACAGTTTCCTTTGAATAACAGACTGAAGGGGCTTCCGGTTTCGGAAGCCCCTTCAGTCTGTCGAAAAACCTCTGGCGCGGGAGCGCCCTTGGCTTCCCCCGGGGGGAAGCTGTCAGAAATGACCGGAACGGGCATTTCTGACTGAAGGGGAATGCGGGCAAAAAGTTATGATTTTAACATGGTTTCAGACCTCTTGTGAACTTTTAGATTTCGCTGTTCCCCTTCCGACCCGGCTGCGCCGGGCCACCTTCCCCCCGGGGGAAGGTGATGGGGCTTCCGAAACCGGAAGCCCCTTTTGTCATTCATATTCTACTACGTTGATCCAGGACATTAGAAATTCCCGTTCGTGCTCGTTGTCCTTGACGGACTGGGAGGCTGCCACAATGGGCATCCACTTCTGCACATATTGCTTAGCGGTATCGCTTTTGATGCAGAACCGGTTGAGATAGTGCTGCGCTGTGTCATAGTCGCCATTCAGGCAGAACAGCAGGTATGTGCGTGCCACATCCGCGGAGGCGTTGCCCTGTGTGGCGTGTGCCCAGTCGATGATGTAAGGGGTGCCGTCTTCGGTGATGATGATATTGGAGGGATTGAAATCGCCGTGGCACACCTTGGCGTGCTTGGGCATTCCCTCAAGACGGGTGTGCAGATCGTAACGGGTGGTGGCATCCAGCTTGGACTGAGAAATCTTTCGATTCATTTTGTCCTTCAGCTTGTTAAGCAAGGGACAGGTCTTGGAGTGAACCCACATTTGCAAATCTACAAGAAGATCGATGTATTCTTCCTTCTTGTGAGGGTGCTCCGTCATAAGCTGCGCAAGGGTTTTGCCCTCAATGAATTGGGTAACGATTGACCATTGACCGTCAATCATTGTAACCTCTAAAATCTTGGGGATATTGAGTCCGGTCTGCTCGATGCGGGCCTGATTCAATGCTTCATTCAGCACGTCCGCTTTGGAATATTCTGAATTGAAGGTCTTGACGCAACGGTCGCCGTCCCTGTAGATGGCTTTGTTTTTTCTCACGGCGATCATGTTTTCTGCTTTTATCATGTGCCCCTCCTAACCCATGGCGGGGATTTCCGCCTCGGTGAAATGCTTCCCGTAGTAAGCGTTCAGGTACATCTGCTTTATCTCGCTCATAAGGGGATATCTGGGATTCGCGCCGGTGCATTGATCGTCAAAGGCCTGCTCTACCATATCATCCAGCCGGGACAGAAAATCCTCCTCGTTGATGCCGTAATCCCGGATGGTGGCCTTGATACCCACTTGAGCCTTGAGCTGATTGACAGCCCGAATCAGATTTTCCAGCTTTTCAGAATCGCTGCTGCCACCCAGCCCCAAATAATCCGCAATTTCAGCGTAACGGGCAAGGGTATGGGGATGGTCGTACTGAGAGAAAGTGCCCATCTTGGCAGGAACTTGGGCTGCATTGAAGCGAAGGACTTCTTCAATCATCAGCGCGTTGGCAACACCGTGTGGCAGATGATGGAATGCGCCCAGCTTATGCGCCATGGAATGACAGACACCCAGAAAGGCGTTGGCAAAGGCCATACCTGCCATAGTGGCCGCGTTTGCCATCTTCTCACGGGCGACCACATCGGTTTGACCGTTTTCATAAGCTCGGGGAAGATAGGTGAAGACGGTTTTCAACGCTTTCAGAGCCAAACCGTCGGTATAGTCGGTGGCCAGCATGGATGCGTATGCCTCAAGCGCGTGGGTGACAGCGTCAATGCCGGAGGCGGCAGTCAGCCCCCGGGGGGCGGACATATGGAAATCGGTGTCGATGATTGCCATATTGGGCAGCAGCTCATAATCTGCCAAGGGGTATTTTACGCCGGTTTTTTCGTCGGTGATTACCGCAAAGGGAGTGACCTCAGAGCCGGTACCCGCAGAGGTGGGAATGGCAATGAAATAAGCCTTTTCGCCCATTTTGGGGAATGTGTATACACGCTTGCGAATGTCCACAAAGCGCATAGCCATATCCATGAAATCCGTTTCGGGATGCTCATACAGTACCCACATGATTTTGGCTGCGTCCATAGCAGAACCGCCGCCGAGGGCTATAATTGTGTCCGGCTGGAAGGCGGTCATTTGTTTTGCGCCCTCCAAAGCGTTGGCAAGGGTAGGATCGGGCTGGACATTAAAGAAGGTTGCGTACTGGATCCCAAGCTGCGCAAGCTTATCTGTGATAGGCTTTGTATACCCGTTTTGATACAGGAATCCATCGGTGACGATGAAGGCTTTCTTTGCGCCGCGTACTGTCCTCAGCTCGTCCAGTGCCACCGGCAGGCAGCCCTTTTTCATGTAGATTCTTTCCGGTGCTCGGAACCAAAGCATATTCTCTCTCCTTTCCGCCACAGTCTTAATGTTTAGTAAATGCTTGACGCCCACATTCTCTGACACGCTGTTGCCACCCCATGATCCGCAGCCAAGGGTGAGGGAGGGGGCAAGCTTGAAATTATACAAATCTCCGATACCGCCGTGAGAGGACGGCGTATTTACAAGGATGCGGCAGGTCTTCATACGGTTGGCGAACAGATTCAGTCTTTCCTGCCGGGCAGCAGTATCGATGTAAATGGAAGCGGTATGACCGTAGCCGCCGTCGGCAACAAGCTGCTCGGCTTTTTCCAGTGCTTCTGCAAAGTCCCGGGCGTGATACATAGCCAGCACGGGGGAGAGCTTTTCGTGGGCAAATTCCTCGGAAAGCTCCACGCTCTCCACCTCGCCAATGAGAATTTTTGTGCCCTCCGGGACGGAAATGCCGGAGAGCCGGGCGATGGTAGATGCCTTTTGTCCCACGATTTTGGCATTTAGCGCGCCATTGATAATTATTGTCTTTCGCACCTTTTCGGTTTCTGCCGAATCGAGGAAGTAGCATCCTCTGGCGGCAAACTCCGCTTTGACCGCATCGTATACGGTGTCCGGAACGATGACAGATTGCTCGGAAGCGCAAATCATGCCGTTGTCAAAGGTTTTGGAATGAATGATGGAATTAACCGCCAGTAGGATGTCCGCGGATTCATCGATGATGGCGGGAGTATTGCCTGCGCCTACACCTAACGCGGGCTTGCCGCTGGAGTAGGCGGCCTTGACCATGCCCGGCCCGCCTGTGGCAAGAATGATGTCGGCTTCCTTCATAATTGTATTGGTAAGCTCCAGAGAGGGAACATCAATCCATGCGATGATATCCTCCGGTGCTCCCGCTGCCACGGCAGCCTCCAGCATCAGCTTTGCCGCGGAAATTGTGCAGTTCTTTGCCCGGGGGTGGGGGCTGATTACAATGGCGTTTCGAGTTTTAAGTGCCAGCAGGCACTTGAAAATAGCGGTGGAGGTAGGATTGGTGGTGGGAATTACCGCAGCCACTACGCCAATGGATTCCGCGATTTTCTTGATGCCGTATGCTTTATCCTCCTCGATGACACCGCAGGTTTTTGTGTCTTTGTAGGCGTTGTAGATGTATTCGGCAGCATAATGGTTTTTGATTACCTTGTCTTCAACGACCCCCATGCTAGTCTCGCTGACTGCTTGCTTGGCAAGGGTGATTCGTGCCTTGTTGGCGGCGGTAGCCGCGGCAAGGAAGATTTTGTCTACCTGTTCCTGAGTATATTCCGCAAACAGTCTTTGCGCAGCTCTCACACGGGATAGCGTCTGCTCCAGCGTTTCAACGCTGTCGACAATTTCGCTGTTTGTATATTCCATGTTGGGATCCTCCTGATAACGCGATTAACCGGATAAAATTATTTTTTGGAATCCGGTAGAGGCTGCTCCTGCAAGATTGCACAGGTGCGGCAAGGCAGGTGCATTTCAATATAATATTGACCCGGAGCGTCGGGATCTTCCTGCGCCTGATAGGTCATGTGGGGAATCTGTCCCCATCCGCCGTATTTCCAATCGTCACTGGTAAAGGCAACGGTGTAATCGGCCTTGGTGGGCACGCAGATGCGCAGCTTGCCCTGGGACCAGCTCGGGTGGAAATTAAAGGCAAACAACAGGCCGCCCCGGGAGAAGGCTATGGTCTTTTGGGTATCGTCCATAAGCAGAAGATTTCCGTAACGTTGACGGAAAATTTGTTTTTCCTTGGTCAAATAAACCATATCCCGGTCAAATTCACCTAAGAATCTGTATTTTAGTGTGGGATTATCCTGTAAGCTCCATTGGCGGCGGCAATAGTGGAAGCTCCAGCCGTTGCCCTCCCGGGGGAAGTCAATCCATTCAGGATGACCGAATTCATTGCCCATGAAGTTCAGGTAGGCTTCGCCGCCGCCTGCCAAAGTAAACAGGCGGATCATTTTATGCAGCGCAATGGCACGGTCAATGTGGGCATTATGACATTCCTGATGCATATCGGAATACATACTGGCTCCGGCAAGCCGGAAAATCATGGTCTGATCGCCCACAAGTGCCTGATCGTGGCTCTCCACATACGCCACCGTATTTTCACCGGGACGGCGCAGGCACATATCGTTCCACATTTGGCGGATATGCCACCATTCGTCCTGTACCTCCTTCACAGTGCGTACCCACATATCCGGCAGCCCCATGCCCAAACGGTAGTCAAAGCCAATGCCGCCGTCCTCAATGGGCAGACACATACCGGGCATTCCCGACATATCCTCCGCAATGGTGATGGCGTTGGGGTTGACCTGACGGATCAGCTCATTGGCAAGCTGCAGATAGGTGATTGCCTCGGTGTGGGTGTTGATGGAGAAGTATTTTTCGTTGGCATCGAAGCTCATTTGGAAGAAGCAGGCGAAGTTCCGGTAGGTTTCAACCGTG